>CBDUNP010000208.1:0-5737 GCA_965368605.1 uncultured bacterium
ATGTTCACCAGCCGCGCCGAGTTCCGCCTGATGCTCCGCGCCGACAACGCCAGCGAACGCCTCACGCCCCTGGCCCGAGAGCTCGGCCTGGTCGATGATGCCCGCTGGGCCAACTTCCAGGCCAAGCGCCAGGCACACGCCGCCTTGCACGAATACATCGCCAGCCGAAGCGTCGACGGCCAACCGATGTCCCGCTGGGTCGCGCGTCAGGAAATAGACGCCGACGCGCTGCTCGCCCAACTCAACGGCGACCCACTGCCCGAACTCGCCCGGGACAAGCACGTCCTCGGAGCATTCCTCTCCGACCTGCGCTACGCCGGCTACATCCAGCGCCAACAAAAACAGGTCGACCGCCTGGCGTCCCAGGAAACCTCCCCGCTCCCGACCGAGCTGGACTACGCCGGCCTCCCCGGCCTGCGCACCGAAGCCGCCCTGACCCTCAATAAGTTCCGCCCCACAACCCTCGGCCAAGCCGCCCGCCTCGCCGGCGTCAACCCCGCCGACCTGATGGTGGTCAGTGTGGCGATGAGCCGTGGGGACGGGTGATGGCGAAGCTGTTTAATCGACAGCATCAGGCACAGGTCAAAGCTCCGATACGTTCCATCGCCGCCCTCAAAACATATATCAAAGAACCCAAATGCCTGCGCTGCGGGTACGACCTGCGTGGGCAATTCATGTCGGGCCTGGCAAGTTGCTCCGAATGTGGTCAGGCATGCGACGCGGAAGCGATCGCCGCACAGGTATCCAGCCAGCGGGCCGGCCACCTGCCTGTCCTCACCGAAGTCAGGGCGGGGGTGATGGTAGCGCTGCTCGTGCCCATCGCTTGCCTGCTGCTGGGGGGTGTGGTCAACGCGCTGCTTTTTAACATCGGGATCAGGCAGGTAGGCGATTTGGCCTGGGCCGTGTACTTCTGGTTGTCTTGCCTGGTCTGGGTCGGGCTGTTGATATACACGGCGGTTATTTCGTACCGTGTGTTCCAGTCGTTATACGGCCCGCTGCTCTGGTGTTTATCGTTAATCTATTCTTTTGTCTTCTTCTCAACATTCATCACCGCCGCCACATGGGTGTTCGCGTTGTTTACGCTCGTCGTGCTTATTTTTACTGAGCAGAACTACAACCGTGATATGATGACGCTATTCAAGTCGCCGTGGCTTCATGTGGGCGCAGCCGCAGCGGTCTTGATCTTCGTGCTTAACCATGTGTTGTCTAACAGATGGATCGTCAAGCCGTGCCGTGAACGGTGCCGATTGCTGGCGTTAGAGCTGGTCAGAAGCTCGATAAAGGAAATCAACAGTTCAGATTCAGCGCCGGCGGGCGAGGGCGGCGACGCCCCCGAACGTTAACCACACCAACGCGCCCGGCTCCGGCACGGATGCACCACCCGCCGGCGGGATCCCCCCGTTCCAGTTCCCCAACACGATGTTCAGGTCATCGATCCCGACGAAGTTGTCGCCGGAGGGGTCGGCCTTGTGGTCGTCCCTGACGTTTTCGTTCCAGACTTTCAGGACGATGTTCAGGTCGTTGATCCCAACGAACCCGTCGCCGTCCAGGTCGCCCGTGACCGGTGGGGGGGTGAATGCCAGGACGACCCCGAGGTCTTCCAGGAAGCCCCATTTGTTGTTGCTGATCAACAACTCGAACTTGGTAATGAATTTGCCCTCAGGTGCCTGGAACCCCCAGAAGGTGTCGTCGCCCGAGGTGCTGTTATCGATGAAACTGGTGACGGATTGCGAGGAGGTGGCGTCGTCGTAGCGGACGATCGCCCAGACATTCCCGATCGGTTGGCCCAGGGAGAAATACGAAGTAATCGTCGCACCGACCGCCTTGACGCCGTCGTCGGGGTCGAAATCGAAGCGGAAGTCGTTTCGGTCGAAGGAAAACGTGCCTAGAGTCTTAATCAAGGACCCGTTGCCCGAGATAGTGGAAGAGCTTGGGTTGGGGACTTCGAGCGTGCCGATGGTGGCGTCGGTGATGGTGATGCTCTTGCTTTGTGACACGCCCAGTTTCGCGTCGATCGTGTCCGGCCCGGTGAGTGTCCCGTTGTCAAAGTCGATCACCCCACCGGCGTCGGCCTGATACGCTAAATCAACCAGCGCCGTGAAACTGGCCAGTGAGATCTGTTCGCCGGCATCGCTGGTCGCGCTGACGTCTACGACGTTGCCGTTGTTTGGATTGTCGTAGATACCGGTCGTGGAGAACACCGCGTAGGCCGGGTCGACACAGATAAGCCCGACAGACATCACGGCGATGCACAATTCGGCTCGGTGGCTGGATCGGTTCATGGGGCCGCCCTCTATTGTGATATGTGTGTGCGAAATGCGGTATCCGCTGGCATTATACCTTTGGTCCATGCCGATCTGCCATAAAAATCTTATTGAATCCAGACGTCTGTCGTTGCAGGGCTGATGGATGCCGAGCCTGTTTATACACAATGATTTGCGTGCGCATTTGCCCCTCGGCGGGGTTTCGTGTTTAGATATGTCTTATGCCCAACATTCTCCCCGTCTCTGACTGTCTGATCGTCATCTTCGGTGCCTCCGGCGACCTGACCAAGCGCAAGCTCATCCCCGCGTTGTACCACCTCTGGGACACCGGCATGGCCCCGGAGAAGTTTTCCGTGCTGGGCATCGCCCGGTCGAAGTTTTCCGACGACGAGTTCCGCGACGCGATGTACGAGTTCTCCAAGAAGAGCTACCCCGACGAGGCCAAGTGGAAAGAGTTCGCCAGCCGCGTCCACTACCACGCCGCCGACTCGACCAAGGCCGACGACTGGCCGGGCATCCAGGCCCGCGTCGGCTCGCTCGCCGAAGACCACGGCACCGGCCGCAACCTGCTTTTCTACCTCTCGATGGCGCCGCAGTTCTTCGAGCCGATCATCAAGCAGATCGGCGCCAGCGACCTGGTCACCGAGGGCCGAAAGTTCTGCAGCATCGGCGACAACAAGCCCTGGCAACGCATCGTCATCGAGAAACCCTTCGGTGCCGACCCCGCCTCCGCGGTCCACCTGAACAACGTCGTCGCGAATGTCTTCGACGAGGCCGCGACCTATCGGATCGATCACTACCTGGGCAAGGAACTCGTGCAGAACCTGATGGTGCTGCGTTTTGCCAACACGCTCTTCGAGCCCCTGTGGTCCAGGCAATACATCGACCACATCCAGATCACCGCCAGCGAAACCGTCGGCGTCGAGGGCCGGGGCAGCTACTACGACAGCCCCAACGGCGGGGCGATGCGCGACATGGTCCAGAGCCACCTGCTGCAGGTGCTGTCGGTCGTGGCGATGGAGCCGCCGGTCTCGATGGACGCCGAAGACATCCGCACCGAGAAGATCAAGGTCTTCAAGGCCCTGCGCGTGCCCAAGGAAGCGGACGTCCCCAACATCGCCGTCCGGGGCCAGTACGGCGCGGGCTCGATCGACGGCAATACCCTCGAAGGGTTCCGGGACAACGACGGCGTCGACCCGCAAAGCCAGACCGATACCTTCACCGCGATGCAGTTCAACGTCGACACCTGGCGGTGGGGCGGGGTCCCGTTCTACCTGCGCTCGGGCAAGGCGATGGCCAAGAAGCTCACCGAGATCGTTATCTACTTCAAGCCCACCCCGCACTGCCTGTTCCTCGAAGAAGCCAAGAAATACAAGCAGAACCAGATCGTCATCGGCATCCAGCCCGACGAGGGCGTCCGCATCCGCTTCGAGGGCAAGGTCCCCGGCCTGGGCATGAAGATCAAAGACGTCGTCATGGACTTCGACTACAAAGAGCAATGGAAGGTCTCGCCGCCGGACGGCTACGCCACCCTGCTGCACGACGTGATGCGCGGCGACCAGACACTGTTCAAGCACCGCGATGAGATCGAGAGTGCCTGGGACGCCGTCCAGCCCGTGCTGGATTACTGGGCAGAAAACCCCCAGGAAGACCTGCCGAACTACAACGCCGGCACCTGGGGCCCAAGCGCTTCAGATATCATGATGGCACGCGACGGACGGTACTGGCATAATGAATAATCGGGCATCGAGTATCGTGATTCGAGTATCGGGCGGGAGTGTTGCGCGTGACGTATGAGCTGAATGATTCCATGGCCGACCATAGTCTGAACCTGCCCGGCGAGGTCCATGTCGCGCCGGACGCAGACACGCTCTATGACGATCTGGCCCTAGTATTTACCTGTCTGGGCCAAGAGGCGGACGAGGAGCGTGGCGAGTTTCATATCGCACTCTCCGGCGGGACGACCCCCTGGCCGTTCTACCAACGCCTGCTGATCGACACACGCTTCCGGGCCGTCCCCTGGGTTCGCACGCACATCTGGATCGTCGACGAACGCCGCGTCTCCGACGACGACGACCTGAGCAACTTCAAGAGCATGCGTAGCGCCCTGCTGGAAGGCATCCCCACGCCCCCCAGCCAGGTCCACCCGATGATGGTGATGCGCGACAACCCGGCCGAGCTATACGAAGCGGAGATGCGTGCCGCGTTTGGTATGCCCGAGGGGTTGCCCAAGATGGACTTCGTCCTGCTGGGCATGGGGGGCGACTGCCACACCGCCAGCCTGTTTCCTAACTCCGACGCCATCGCCGAGAAAGACAAACTGATCGTCGTGAACGACGGCCCGAACGTCACACCCCCCGCACGGGTCACGATGACATATCCGTTACTAAACGCCGCCCGGCAGCTGGCCGTGCTGTGCGTCGGCGCGAAGAAGACCGAGGCGCTCACCCGCGTCTCCGAGCAGACCAAGGCCGGCCCCGACCCGGTGAACATCCCCATCACCGGCATCCAACCGACCGAAGGCCAACTAACCTGGTACCTGGATCAAGACGCGGCGGGCATCACGCAGTGACCCGTCAGTAGGGCGGATTTCTAACACGCATGCGGCCGGAGGTGTCCGATGAAGAAACTTCTCAAGGTGCTGTTGATCGTCGTGGCGGTGATCGTGTTTGTGTTCGTTTTTGTCGGCCTCTTCCTCCCGACCGAGTACGAAGTCAAGCGCGACGTGCGGATCCAGGCCCCCATCGCCGTGATACACCCCTACGTCAACGACCTGGAGAAGTGGCCCGCCTGGGAACCCTGGCGCGAAGCCGACCCGACAATCCAGATCACACTCGGCGACATCACCCAAGGCGTCGGCGCCAATCAGACATGGGTCGGCGACTCCGGCAGCGGTGAGCTGACCTTCACCAAGAGCGATCCTGAAACCGGCATCGCCTACGACCTGACCTTTGACGAGGTCTATGAGTGCCAGTCGCAGGTGACTTACCGCAGCGAAACCGACGGCAGCACGCACGTCGAATGGACCATGACCGGGGACACCGGCACGCCCATCATCGGCGGCTACTTCGCCATGCTCATGGATTCCATGGTCGGCCCGATGTTCGACAGCGGCCTGAAGAAACTTAAAGCTGCAGTCGAATCCACACCCGACACAAACGCAGACCCGTAACACGCGCTTAAAGCATATCGCCTTACATGCAGCACGCAGGCTTGCCGTTTAGCAACTCAATCTGAAGGAATAGACGCTATCCCCGCGACAATTCATCCCACAGCTTCCCGCCGGGATGCGGGTTGTTGGCGTTGATCTCGTCCAGCCCGGCCTGCACCGATGCCTCGGCGTCGGCCGTCAGGTCGCGGATCGCAGCCCGGCCGCGCTTGTCTTTGCCGATGTAATTATCCAGCGGGATCGGCGCGTTGAAGTGCACATAGGCTTGGCGCCTCGCGACCGGTTCGATCATCTCGTGGCTTAA
>CBDUNP010000209.1:0-5718 GCA_965368605.1 uncultured bacterium
GGCATGGGGGCGTCGGAGTTCAGGAAGTAGATCTTGGCGGCCGGGTCTTTGGAGATCGCCTGGAGGGCCTTGAGCGCTTCGAGTTGGATGTAGGCGGGGTTGTTTGAGATCGCTTCGTTGATCTTCTCGATCTCGTAGGCCTGGGCGTCGGCGAGGAGGAGGCGTTGCTTGGCTTCCTGCTCGGCGGCTTCGCGCTTGGCCTCGGCCTCGGCGACGAGCTGCTGCTGCTCGGTGCGGAAACGATCAAGCTCGGCCTTTTGGCGTTCGGCTTCCTGCTCTCGTTCCTTTTTGCGCTCGATGGCCTGGTTAATAAACTGCGGCAGGGTGATGTCGCGGATCAGGACTTCGGTGACCATCAGGCCGTTTTCCTCCAGCGATTCCTGCAATGAATCCATCAATGCCAGCTGGAGTTGGTTCTGCGTTTCTTCCAGGAAGAAGTCTTCGGCCCGCTTGATGGTCTTGCCCTGTTCACGCAGGACCGAGCGGAGCTTGGGGACCAGGTGGACACTGATGACCTGCTCGACCGAGCCAGTGTTTGCCAGGATCATCGGCGCCATATCGGCCTTGATGCGGTACTGGACGGAGACATCGATCTTGGTGGTGAGCTGGTCCTGGCTGGGGACCTCGGCGGTTTCCATGTGGGTTTTTTGTCGTGCGTCGTAATCGGACCAGCGGTACAGCGGGTTTACCGGGAAGTGCAGGCCCGGTTGGTAGGGCTCTTGAATCACCTTGCCGAACAGCGTGGCGACGGAGACGTGGCCGGCGGGGACGCTCTTAAATAGCCAGGACGCCAGCAGGCCGAGGACGACCAGCAGGACGATGACGGGGACGGCTTTGGCGGAGTTGTTCGTGGCGGTAGCCCTTTACGTGGATCGAATCATTCAGGCGCAGCCGATCTTATCTGATCGACAGGCGATAGCGTACCAGAAAGCCGCGGGCGGCCGTGGCCCGTTGCTGGGAAGGTTAAGCGATGGTGTTTCAGTTGTGGGACGTCAGGCCTTGGCCTTGTCGCGTTCGATGAAGGCGTAGGCGTTGTGGTTGTGGATGGACTCGTAGTTGGTGCTGTTGATCTGGTACCAGCTGATGCGGTCCTCGTCGTCGAGGTTGATGGCGAGGTCGCGGACGATGTCTTCGACGAACTTGGGGTTCTCGTAGGCGTCCTCGGTGACGAACTTCTCGTCCGGGCGTTTGAGGACGGCGAAGACCTGCGTGCTGGCGGCCTGCTCGACGATGCGGAAGAGGTCTTCGATCCACATGGTCTTGCCGGCGGCGAAGCGGACCTTGGCCTCGATCTCGCAGCGCTGGTTGTGCGCGCCGTATTTTGAGATTTCTTTGGAGCAGGGGCAGAGGCTGGTCGCGGGGACCTTGACGCCCATGATGAAGTCGTCCTTGGCGTTGCTGGAACACTCGAAGGAGACTTCGATGTCGATCTTGCCGACCTGCCCGGTGACGGGGGCGGGCTTGTCGATGAAGTAGGGGAAGGTGAGTTCCAGGTGCGCGGTCTCGGCCTCGAGGCGCGACTTGATGTCGTGGCAGACGTCCATCAACTGATCGGAGCGGATGGAGTCGTGGTGGCGGTTGAGGATCTCCAGGAACCGGCTCATGTGCGTGCCCTTCTGGTCGTGGGGCAGGGCGACGTACATGTTGACGTTGGCGACGGTGTGCTGCCCGCCGCCGGTGACGGGGCAGTGCAGGCGGATGGGGTAGCGGATGTCCTTGACGCCGACCTTGTTGATGGCGATCTTGCGGAGGTCTTCGCTGCCTTGCACGTCGGGCATGGCGGTCGTATTCGGGCTGGTCATGGCGGTTCCTGGCGGTGGGGAGGCGGCTGCCTGTCGTTGTTCCGCAATGGTAGGCGGGCCAATGACGGCGGGCAATCCTCAACGTAATTTATCGGGGAACCAGCGATTATAACCGGTGTGGAATCTGAAATCCATCCATTGAGACTGCCGGGCCGGATCGTTTAGGATACACTTCACGGACGCGATCGGAAGACGAGAAACCCTCATGGCAAGCCAAAAACCCCCCAGTCGATCCAGCGGCTACGTCGGCGTGGTCGTGGAGCACGCGGCGTACCGCAGCTTCAGCGAGTTCGCGGACAACCAGGGCTGGGTCCCGGCGGTGAATATCTATCAGGTGGGCCGGCTGATCCACATCTGCCTAGACCTGGCGGGGATACAACGAGACAAGATCGACGTGCGGATCGAGCCGGGGCGGTTGACGGTCTGCGGGGTGCGTCAGGCACCGGAGCCCGGGGGGCCTTCGGCCGAGGCCGGGTCCGGCGGGCGGATGAAGATCCTGACGATGGAGATTGATTACGGCGCGTTTCAACGTGTGATCCAGGTGCCGACGAACGTGGACCTGGACAAGGTGCACAGCGAGTATCGCGACGGGGTGTTGTGGATCACGCTGCCGTTGAAGTAATCACGACCGACATAGACTTATTTTCACGGGTGCATGCCCGTTGCCTATTACCACAGAGATAAGAATCTAACCTTGAGCAAGACGACCAAGAAAAAGACGACGAAGAAGGCTCCTAAGAAGACCGGCGGGGAATCCGGCGGTAAGTCTGGCGGAAAGTCTGGGGGGAAATCCGGGGGCCAATCCGGGGGCCAATCCGGGGGCCGATCCGGGGGGGGGAAGCGTAAGACGCTGAAACGCCGATCGGTTTCCAAGCCCAAGGGGACAGTCGAGGAGTTGATCAACGCGGTGCCACAGTCTCAGGACGCGATGCCCGCGCCGTTTGACGTGGGCAAGGCATCGATCCCGGAGGTGATGCCGGTGTTGCCGGTGCGTGGGAGCGTGATGTTCCCGGGGACGATCGTGCCGTTGGGCGTGGGTCGGCCCGCCAGCCGGAAGATGCTGGATGAGTCGCTGCCGAAGTCCAAGATCATTGCGCTGTTCAGCCAGAAGGATGAGGAGGTCGAGAACCCGACCGCCGACGACCTGCACACGGTCGGCACGGCGGCGATGGTCCTGAAGCTGATCCGTCAGCCGGACGACAACATCTCGCTGATCGTGCACGGGCTTGGGCGGATCACGCTGGATGAGGTGACGCAGACCAAGCCTTACTTCAAGGCGAAGGTTTCTACGCCGACGGAGAAGCCCGGGTCGGGTAAGAAGTTTGAGGCGGAGGTCAGCCAGCTGCGTGACCAGGCGCATGATTTAATCGACCTGTCGCCCAACGCGCCCGAGCAGGCGCTGACGGTGATGATGAATATCGACGATCCGGGGACGCTTGCGGACTTCCTGGGCGCGAACCTGGCGCTGGACGTTGAGCAGAAGCAGGACCTGTTAGAAGAACTGAACATCGCCAAACGGATCAGGATGGTCCACGTCCACCTATCCAGTCAGCTTGAGATCCTTCGGTTGCAGGAAAAGATTCAGGAGGACGTGCAGAGCTCGATCGGCGACACGCAGCGGCGGTTTTATCTGCGTGAACAGATCAAGGCCATCCAGAAAGAGCTCGGCGACGACGACGGCAGCGGCGACCACGCGATCACGCAGCTCGAGAAGAAGCTGGAGGACGCCGACCCGCCCGAGAAGGTGATGGAGGAGGCGGTGCGCGAGCTGGATCGGCTGCGTGTGATCCCGCCGGCGAGCCCGGAGTACTCGGTCATCACGACGTACATCGAGTTGATCGCGGACCTGCCCTGGAATAAGTCCAACGAAGACAACCTCGACCTGCAACGCGCACGCAAGATCCTGGATCGCGATCACTACGGGCTGGACAAGGTCAAGCGTCGGCTGATCGAGTACCTGGCGGTGCGCAAGCTCAACCCCGAGGGGCGCGGGCCGATCCTGTGCCTGGTGGGCCCGCCGGGCGTGGGCAAGACGAGCCTGGGGCAGTCGATCGCGGACAGCCTGGGGCGTGAGTTCTCGCGCATCAGCCTGGGCGGTATCCGTGACGAGGCCGAGGTCCGTGGGCACCGGCGGACCTACATCGGCGCGATGCCCGGACGTATCATTCAGGAGCTGCGTCGCGCCGGGGCGAACAACCCGGTGATGATGCTCGATGAGGTCGACAAGCTCGGCTCAGATTTCAGGGGCGATCCGTCCAGCGCGTTGCTGGAGGTGCTCGATCCCCGACAGAACAACGCCTTTGTCGATCGGTATCTGGACGTGCCGTTTGATCTGTCGCAGGTGATTTTTATTGCCACGGCGAACTACATCGGCGATGTCCCGCCGGCGCTGCGTGACCGGATGGAGATCATCGACATCCCGGGCTACACCGACCCCGACAAACTCATCATCGCCCGGAAATACCTCGCCCCCCGGCAGCTCAAGGAGAACGGGCTGACGGCTGCGAAGTGCAAGTGGGTGACGTCCGGGATCAAGAAGGTGATCGAGAACTACACCCGTGAGGCCGGTGTGCGCGAGCTGGAGCGTCAGATCGGCTCGGTCTGCCGTGGGGTCGCGGCGCAGGTGGCGGGGGTCGATAATGGGCGCAAGCGGCGCAAGGCGGTCACGATCGATGACGCGTTTGTGCGCGAGACGCTTGGGCCTGAGAAGTATATCCGTGACCTGGACACGCGCACGGTGTCGCCGGGCGTGGCGCTTGGGATGGCGTACACGCCGGTCGGCGGTGAGATATTGTTTATTGAGGCAACGCAGTACCCCGGCAAAGGCAACGTCACCCTGACCGGTCAGATCGGCGACGTGATGAAGGAGTCGGCGAGCGCCGCGTTGTCGCTATTCAAGAGCCGGGCCGACGGGCTGGGGTACGACGTCAAGCAGTTGGCGGAACTGGACCTGCACATCCACGTCCCCGCCGGCGCGGTGCCGAAGGACGGCCCGAGCGCGGGCACGGCGATGTACACCGCGATCACCTCGCTGCTACTTGATATCCCGGTCAAGAAGAACCTGGCGATGACCGGCGAGATCACGCTTCGTGGCAAGGTCCTGCCGATCGGCGGCGTCAAGGAAAAAACCCTCGCGGCGTCCCGGGCCGGCGTGAAGACGATCCTGCTGCCCATCCGTAACAAGTCGGATATGGAAGAGGTTGACCCGCAGGTGAAGAAGAAGTGCAAGTTCCACTTCGTTGAGAACGTCGACCAGGTGCTGAAGCTGGCGCTGGGGAAGACGGTGAAGAAGTAGTGAACCACAGAGGCACAAAGAATGTAGATGGAACAGGGATGAACGCTGATGATAAGCATGGGGATTTGATCGGTATCAATCCTTATCTGGGTTTATCATGGTTTCAATGCGTCTCTTTATCTCTGTCCCTCGGTGGTTATTGATTAAGGCCGAACCATGAAGCTCTACACCAAGCGCGGCGACGACGGCGGGACCGATCTGTATGCCGGGAAGCGCACCACCAAGACCGACCCGCGCATCCACGCGATCGGCGAGGTGGACGAGACCAACGCCGCATTGGGCGTCGCGATCTGCGCCTGTGACCCCGGGGCGTTGAAGGATCAACTGCTTGAGTTGCAGTGCCGGCTGTTCGACCTGGGCGCCGATCTGGCGACCGCCGACCCCAGCAAGCCGAGGCGGATCGGTGAGTCCCACGTCACCCAACTCGAACAATCCATCGACGCCGCCTCCGACCAGCTCCCCGCGATGAAACACTTCATCCTGCCCGGCGGCAGCGAACTGGCCGCCCGCCTGCACCTGGCCCGCACCGTCTGCCGCCGTGCGGAGCGCGCGTGTGTGGCATTGCAAGCCGAGGATGCCAATGTCAGCGGCGCGGTGATCTACCTCAACCGCCTCAGCGAC
>CBDUNP010000210.1:0-5711 GCA_965368605.1 uncultured bacterium
TACTACCGCATCACCCTTATCGCGCCGCTGCGCCAATACATCCCACGCACACGCACCTTCCTGCTGCGGTGGGGGATCCGCATCCTGTTCTTCTTCCTGATCATGTTCCAATGGGTCCCCGTCGCCGGCGCCCTGGTCGTCCCCACCATGGCTTTGATTAACTACACCGTCTACCGCTCAACATTCAGAGCCATGCTGAAAAGCGAACACCCGGAAGATTAACCACAGAGGGCACAGAGGACATAGAGAAGAAAGGGGCTTATCCGCAGATTGCGCAGATTGATCATGTCGCACGATCAATTTTCTTAATCTGCGACATATGCGTAATCTGCGGATGAACTCTTTTCATCTCTGTGCCTTCTGTGGTTAACCCCGCCTCCCCCAAGCTTCCCGATGCACCAGCGACGACATCGGCAGCCGGGTCTTACTTAGCCCGCTGATATCCGCGTACCCCACCGGCACGACCAGCATCGGCTCCATCCCGCCGGGCAGCCCGAGCACCCGCCCGACCCGTCGGCTGTCAAAGCCTTCCATCGGGCACGTCGCCAGCCCCGCACTATGCGCCGCAAGCATGAAGTTCATTGCGCTGAGGCACACCTGCTTGCCCAGCCAGTGCCCCCGGTAGACTGCTGGCAGCCCCGGGATCGGCGCCATGAAACGCGCGATCGGCGCAAGCGTCGCCTTCCATAACCAGCCTAACCCCAACGGCCCGGTTGAAAACGCCAGCGGGACAAACTTGCGCATCAACGCTTCGTACGTCTCGTTGACCACGCCCGCGTCTTTGTCCATCTTCAGCACCTGCTCGAAGTGGTTTCTGACGACGTGCCGATCTCCGATAAACACCACCACCGCCGGGGCCTCGCTGACCTGCCGCTGATCCATGCTGGCTTTGCGTAGCGCCGCCTTCCTGTCCGCCTCCGTCACTACCACGTAATGCACCGGCTGAAGGTTGTACCCGCTCGGTGCCCAGCGCGCCGCCTCGAGCAGCTTGTCGATCGCCCCCTCAGGCAGCGGGTCAGGCTTAAAGTCACGCACCGATCGGCGCGTCTGCACGAGAGACAGAAAATCATCGAGTTTGTCTGTTTTCATATCGATAAAGCATAACCGATGCTCGATTCCCAACCGACACGCGGTATGATGTGGTTAAGGACGGCACCGTTTATTACAGGCCGTGCACGTCCGCAGGAGTATCCGATGAGTGCCCCCCCCGGGCGGTTGCGTTTCGCTTCCGCGATCAGTGATTTGCCACGCACACCCGACGCGCTCAGCGAGGTGAAAGACGCCCTGCGCGCCCAGCTCGGCCAAGACGCCGCCGACCTCATCATCGTCTTCGCCACCATCCACCACCACGCCCGACTCGACCGCGCCTGCCGGGACCTGGAATCAACCTTCGGCGCCAAGGTCACACTCGCCTGCACCTGCTCGGGCGTGATCGGCACCCTGCGCGAGCTGCAGGAAACGCCGGGCCTCTCCGTCCTCGCCGGCGTCATGCCCGACGCGACACTCTCCGGCTTCAGCTACGCGCAATTCGACTGGTCCGCCGTATTAGATTCCCCATCCACCCTCCGCGACTCGATCCAATCAGGCAGCGGTGGGGGGGCACCGGGGGCGGGGGCAGGGGCGGGCGACCTGTCCGACGCCAAGACAATCCTCCTGTTCGCCGACCCATTCAGCACACCGATGGTCAAGCTCCTCCCCGCCTTCACCCAGGCCTTCGGCCCAACGCCCGTCATCGGCGGCATGGCCAGCGCCGCGGTAGAGTCCGGCCAAAACAAGCTCATCCTCAACAACGCCACCATGCGCAGCGGCGCCGTCGGCGTCGTCATCGGCGGACATATCGACGTGCAGACCACCGTCAGCCAGGGCTGCCGACCCATCGGCGAGCCCATGGTCATCACACGCTGCAAGCGCAACGTCGTCCAGGAACTGGGCGGGCGCAAATCGCTAAACGTACTCAAGCAGATCGCCGCGGGCCTCAGCCCGTCCGACCGCGAACTCATCCAGAACAACGGCGTCCACGTCGGCCGGGTCATCAACGAATACAAATCACGCTTCGGCCGAGGCGACTTCCTCATCCGCACCATGATCGGCATCGATACCGACGACGGCTACATCGCCATCGGCGACCCCAGCGTCCGCACCGGGCAGACCATCCAGTTCCACCTCCGCGACGCGAAGAGCGCCGAAGACGACCTGAAAATGATGCTCGCCGCCCAGCAGGTCCACGGCCAAGCGCAGGGCGCACTGCTCTTTAGCTGCACCGGTCGGGGCCATCACCTCTTCGACTCCGCCGACCCCGACGCCGGCATGGTCTACGACGCGTTGGGGCATTCGCCCCTGGCCGGCTTCTTCTGCGCCGGTGAGATCGGTCCGGTCGGCCAGCAAAGCTACCTCCACAGCCACACCGCCTGCCTCGCCGTTTTCAGAGAACCCAATAGCGATTAATCTTCACTAACCAGTCATTAAACAACTCGACCTTGGATGCCCCGCGCGGGCTTGCCGTTTAGCACGCCGATACGCGAACCCAATAAACCCACTCCAACCAGATTCACCCAACCCCCAACCCATGTCCGACCAGACACTCGCCGACGCCGTCCTGATCCTGCACGCGGGCTTCATCGCCTTTGTCGTTTTCGGCCTGCTATTAATACTCGTCGGCGGCCTCCTGAAATGGCACTGGGTGCGCAACCGCTGGTTCAGGTTAATCCACCTCGCCGCGATCACGCTCGTCGTTGTGCAGGCCTGGGCTGGGATCACCTGTCCATTGACCACCCTGGAAAACCATCTGCGAACACGCGCCGGCCAACCCGTTTACGAACTGGGTTTTATAGCCGACCGCGTTCAGAAGCTGATCTTCTTTCGGGCCCAGTGGTGGGTCTTCGCCATCGCCTACACCGCGTTCGCCTGCCTGGTGGTCCTCAGCCTCTGGCGGGTCCGCCCGGACTGGAAGCCTAGCGCGACAAAGACTTACGAAAAAGCAAATTAAAAACCGGAATATTTATGTTTCTTTTTTCGCGAAGTGGAAAACTTACGTCGTTATCGGCTTGTGTTTAGTTTTCCTTGTCAAACGCGAACCCGCGCGGCATAATGGGCGTAACAAGCTTGTGTCACCGACCACCTCTTAAACAGTATCGGAGCGGACGCATGCAGATAGAAGTTATTGGAGTTCACCTCGACGTCACCGCCAGCCTCGAAGCGTATGTGAAAAACAGGATCGGCTTGTCGCTGGACCGGTTTGAAGACCGGATCATCAGCGTCACCGTCCGACTTGACGACATCAGCGGGCCCCACGGCCCGGGCACCAAGCGATGCCACATGGAGGTTCAGCTCCAGCACCGTGAAGCCGCCATCGTCGAGCACGAACACACCGACATCTACACCGCCGTCGACAAAGCCTCGAACCGGCTTAAACGCACGGTCCGCCGACACATCAACCGTGTCCGCGACGCCCGCCGTGCACACCAGCGCGACGCGCTACGCACCGCATGGGCTTAACCAACGCCTTGTAGAAGTCGAAGATTAGGGGCTCATAAACCACTCTGGCAGTGGCGGCGATAACAGCATCCCGACCGCTTTTTGCCTTACGTGTAGCAAGCGGGCTTGCCGTTTAGCGCTTATTTTCGCTGCGTCCCCGGCCAGCATGGCTCTTGATGGTTTTCCTCCAGCCGTCGGGTGATTAGACTACACCCGTCACGTATACACGCCGGGCCCCCCGGCCGGAGGATGACCATGCATAAAGATGCCACGCATATGGGCCGGTTGTTGATCGCGGTGATGATCATTTGTGGGCTCACGGCACCCGCCAGCGCGCAGCAGACTCAGCCTGCCCCCGACCGCCCCAACATCATCTTCATCTTCACCGACGACCACGCCTCCATGGCCATCAGCGCCTACGGCTCGGTCGTCAACCAGACCCCCAACATCGACCGCATCGCCAACGAGGGCATGCGCTTCGACAACTGTCTGGTCACCAATTCCATCTGCGGCCCCAGCCGCGCCACCATCCTCACAGGGAAGTACAGCCACGCCAACGGCTTCTACACCAACAAAGACACCTTCGACGGAAGCCAGCAGACCTTCCCCAAGCTCATGCAAAACGCCGGCTACGCCACCGCCATGATCGGCAAGTGGCACCTCAAGTCCGACCCCACCGGCTTTGACTACTGGCATGTCTTGGTCGGCCAGGGTCTCTACTACAACCCACGCATGATCGACAACGGCACGCCCGTCAAGATCGAAGGCTACGCCACCGACATCGTCACCGACCTGTCGCTGGACTGGCTCGAGAACAAGCGTGACAAAGACAAGCCCTTCGTCCTCATGTTCCAGCACAAAGCCCCGCACCGCCCCTGGCGACCCGGGCCCGACCACCTGACGATGTATGACGACGTCACCCTCCCCGAGCCCGACACGCTTTTTGATGATTACCAGGGCCGAGGCTCCGCCGCACGCATGCAGGAAATGTCGATCGCCAAAGACCTCAATATTAACGACCTCAAGCTCAACACCCCCAAGGGCATGACGCCCGAGCAGCTCGCCGCCTGGCAGGCCGCTTACGAACCTAAAAACAAAGCTTTCCACGAAGCCAACCTTCAGGGCGACGACCTGGTCCGCTGGAAGTACCAGCGCTACATGAAGGATTACCTCCGCTGCGTCGCCTCGGTCGACGACAACATCGGCCGACTGCTGGATTACCTCGACGGGTCGGGCCTCGCCGACAACACCATCGTCGTCTACTGCTCCGACCAGGGCTGGTACATCGGCGAGCACGGCTGGTACGACAAGCGATGGATGTACGAACCCTCCCTCAAGACCCCGCTGGTCGCCCGCTGGCCCGGCGTTATCAAGCCCGGCTCCGTGAACAAAGCCATCGTCTCCAACCTCGACATCGCGCAAACCTTCCTCGACGCCGCCGGCGTCGACCAGCCCGACGACATGCAGGGCCAAAGCCTTGTCCCACTCATGCAAGGCGAGTCCCCCGAGAGCTGGCGCGACAGCTTCTACTATCACTATTACGAATACCCCGGCTGGCACAGCGTCCGTCGGCACTACGGCGTCCGCACCGAAACCCACAAGCTCATCTACTTCTACAACCTCAATGAGTGGGAGCTCTACGACCTCAACGCCGATCCCAACGAGATGCGCAGCGTCTACAACGACCCCGCCTACGCCGACATTCAGGCCAAGCTCCACGCCGAGCTCGAACGCCTGCGCACCGAGTTCAACGTCGGCGAAGACCCCATCCCCATGCCGGAAGACCCCAAAGAGCACGTCCCCGCCACACCCAGTGCGCCCCCGAAAATCTAACCCCGCCCGCCGCTTGCGGCTTAGCGCTGCCACATCACCAGGCTCTGATGGCACCCATCCAGTATCCGGCACGCATACGATCCAACCCCAGATGTACCACGCGGGCTTGCCGTTTAGCCCGGCCAACACATAGACACCGCCCCCAGCACACCTCTCCGCACGCCCACCGTGTCCGGTTATACCAACCCCTCCGGCCATACCGGTTATGCAGCCGTCTTCGCTGCCTAATCGCCGTCCACGGCCCCGAAGATGTGGCATCTGCCCGCCCCTGTGGCTTGCTTGTGCAGGCCTCCTTACAGGCCTGACAACGATGACTCCACGCTAGGCTTGGTTTGTAACCGGGACGTTCCCGGCTCAAATTTTCACCAAGTCGGATTGTTTCCCCTCCAGTGTCGGCGTTCCAC
>CBDUNP010000211.1:0-5700 GCA_965368605.1 uncultured bacterium
GGGGCAAACCGGGGTCAAAACCGGGGGTCACTGGCCGGGGGTTGGGCTGGCGTCGGCGGGGGCGGCGGTTTCGACAGTCTCAGCGGCTTCGGCTGCGGCGTCGATGGCGTCATCGGCGGGTAGTTCTTCGGCGGGGACCTCTTCGGTTGACTCGAAAGAATCATCCGAGGTGCCGAACACGATCGGGCGTTTGAGGTCGTCGAGCATGCCGATTCTTAGGTCGGCGAGTGTCGAGATGGTGGTGAGCCGGGCTTCGTCGGCGATCGTTTTGGCTTTGTCCCAGTGCTTGGCGGCGGCGTCGAAGTCGCCCCGGGTCTCGGCGACGTTCGCCAAGCCGACGGCGGCATTGGCTAGGTAAGGTGCGGGGGCGTCGGAGGCCAGCAGCTGGTTAAACATCTCCTCGGCTGCGTCGAGCGAGTCTTCGGACGACATCACGCCCTCATCGACCTCGTTGCCTTCGTCCTGTTTGATCTTGATGGCCTGCTGGTGGTAGGCCTCGGCGCCGCGCAGCAGGGCGAGGTGGGGGACGCCTTCGTAGCCGGCGTTCTCAACGGCACGTTCGCGGTAGCCGGCGGGTGTGCTTGTGGCGGCGAGGTCGGCCCAGGCGTTGTCGTGGCCGATGGCGGCGGAGCTCCTGTAGTAACGGGTGCCGAACCACACGGCCATGACGGCGATGACGATGACCATGATCGTGTTGCCGTTCTTGCCCCAGAAGTCGCCGAAGTTTTCTAGAAACTCGGCGAGGTCGTTGTCTTTAAGTTCGTGGCGTTCTTTTGAATCCATAGCGATTGTCAGTCTTTAGCTTCTAGTAAAGTTGGGTTCGTGAATCGGTTGCCCCGGGGCGTGCTTACCGCGGCGAGATAAAGACCTCGATGGTGGCGGTGTTGAATCGGCTGCTGAGGCGAACGCCGAGGGACTCGGCCCCCTTGGTGTAGTGCAGGCTGGAGGAGCCGTCTTCGTGGGTTTGTTTGTCGACCAGTTGCCAGCCTTCCAGCGGGAGTTGCTGGCGGTAGAACAGGACGGTCTCGGGGGAGCGTGCCCGGCCCTGGTAGACGTGGGTCACGGTGCGAGCGACGCCGTCGAACGAGCTGCTGCACTGGGAGACGACAGGCTTGAAGCCGATCGGCAACGGCACGTCGGGGATCGGTGAGGTTTCTCTGGCGACCAGGCCCGGGCCGACCCGTTTGGGCAGGTATTGACCGTCGTCGTTCCAGGCCACGACCGGGACCTCGCAAGGCACCTTGCGGGTCGGGTTCTGAGTGCAGCCCGCCAGTACGGTCGTGGTGAGCAGGGCCAGTATGAGTAAGGTTTTATAAGGCATAGGATTATCCGGCGTTCCGGGTCTGGATCGTCCCAAAGTGTATTCGCAGGGTCGAGGGGGGGCAAACAGACGGGGTTTGAGGTTGATAAATCCGCGGGGCGACATGGGGGGAGCACTTCGATAGGAACTTCGAGGGAAACTCTGGGGGAACTCCGGGGGGGAACCCCGTGGGCGGTGGGGTCAGCCTTTATCGCCGGAGAGCAGCAGGCCCTTGACCAGGAAACGCTGGGCCAGGAGGAACAGCAGGACCAGCGGGGACAACGCGACGATCGAGGCGGCCAGGAGCTGATTGATCCACGAGCCCTCGAGGGTGTTGTACATCTGCAGGCCGACGCTGATCGGGTACTTCTCGAAGTCGGTGAGGTAGATCAGGGGGCGCATGAACTCTTTCCAGTGGCTGATGAACGCCAGGACGCCGACGGTCATGAGGACGGGCTTGGCGTTGGGCAGGAAGATGGACCAGAAGATCCGCCACTCGCTCGCGCCGTCGATGCGGGCGGCCTCTTCCATGCCGCGGGGGATGCCCTTGAAGAACTGGCGGAACAGGAAGATGAAGAACGCCGCGCCGCCGAGCCATTCCGGGACGATCAGGGGCTTGTAGGTATTGATCCAGCCGAGGTACTTAAACTCCAAATAGCGCGGGATCAGCAGCACCTGCAGCGGCAGCATCATCGTCGCCAGCAGGATAATGAACCAGACGTCCCGGCCCTTCCACTTCAAACGCGCAAAGGCGTAGCCGACCATTGACGCGCTGAGCACCTGCCCGGTGACGGCGGCGACGCAGATCACGATCGTATTCAGGATGAACTGCAAGAACGGCAGCTTGCTCATGGCCTTGGAGTAGTTGGACCACTGCGGGTCGGTCACGACCAAGGAGGGGAAGTCGTAGACATCTTTCAGCGGGCGGATCGAGCCGACGACGGCCCAGATGATGGGGAACAGGAAGATCAGCGACAGGCCGATGAGCAGGCTGTACATCAGTGTCTGCCAGAGCAGTGTCTTGATGCGTCGGTACTCGGCGAGTGCGGGCGTCGGGCGTGGTGGCGAGGGGCGGCCGGGTTGTGCGGTGGGGGTCGTGCTCACGCGGCGTCCCCCTCGTAATACACCCAGGCGCGGGAGCTGCGGATGATGACCATCGTGAACGCGAGGATGATGACAAACAGTATCCACGCCAGCGCGGAAGCGTAGCCCAGGTTGAACTGCTCGAACGCCTGGCGGTAGAGGTACAGCACGAAGAACAGTGTCGAGTTGTCCGGCCCGCCCTCGGTCATCACGTAGGCCTCGTTGAAGACCTGGAAGCTGCCGATGATGCCCATCACGAGATTGAAGAAGATGGTGGGCGTGAGTTGGGGGACGGTGACGTGTCGGAACTTGCCGAAGCGTCCGGCCCCGTCGATGTCGGCGGCTTCATATAGCTGGTCGGGGACGTTCTGCAGGCCGGCGAGGAAGATGAGCATCGCGCCGCCGACGCCCCAGACCGCCATGATGATCAGCGACGGCTTGGACCAGGCGCTGTCGTAGATCCATGCCGGGGGAGCCGTGCCCTGTGCAAGCAGTCCGACCGAGATAAATAGGTCATAGAACGGGCGGATGACGGCGTTCAGCAAACCCGCATCGGGGTTGAAGACGAAGAGCCACATCATAATCGTCGCGATCCCGCCGATGACGTGGGGCATGTAGAAGACCGTGCGGAAAAGCGCGATCCCTTTAAGCGGCTGGTTTAAGAGAACCGCCAGCAGCAGTGCGACGGTCAGGCCAAGCGGGACGCTGACGAAGCTGAAGACCAGCGTGTTCCAGAGCGCGGTGTAGACCAGGTCGTCACCCTTTTCGTCCCAGCGCAGCGCGTCGGTGTAGTTCTCGAGGCCGACCCAGTGGATCTGGCTGAGGCTGATCCCGTTCCACTCGGTGAACGACAGCAGCAGTGAGGCGATCATCGGGAAGGCGACCAGCAGGAAGAAGCCGACCAGCCAGGGCCCGGCGAACAGGTAGCCGGTCAGGCCGATGCGGGAGGTCCATTTCTTGCGGGCCGGGATGTGTGGGGTCGCCGATGACATCAGGGCTTGCCGGACTCCTCGTAGATTTTGCGGTACCGGTCGGCCTGCTCGGCGTCGGCGGGGGGCAGCGACTGGCGCAGCTTGCGCGACTCGCCGCGGTCGGCGTAGAACCGGCCGATCGCCTCCTGGGGGGTGTACCGGTCTTCGGGGTTGATCCGCTGCAGGCCAAGCAGCGCCGATTCCCATGAACGCATCATGTCGGACCAGTGCTCGGTGATCGGTTGCAGCCGGCCGTACTCGTTGATCGCTCGGACGAACTTCACGGTCTGCACGTCGGGGTTGACCGTCGTGAAGTAGACCGCGGCGTAGCTCTCGTCGCCGGGCGTGGGGTTGTTCTGGACGATGGCCCGTTCGTAGACATCATCGGGCACACGTTCGGAGGGGATCGCCCGCTGGAGTTTCGCGATCGCCCGTTGCGATTCACGCGAGGTCAGGTGTTGGATCAGCAGCCAGGCCTGGTCTTTCTTTGTGGACCCGGAAAACATGGCCAGGCCGTCCCAGGTGATGCGCGTCGCGCGGGTGCGGGTCTCGTCATGGCGGGGGATGTGCAGGACATCGTAGGCCAACCCCTCCTCGGCGACGGCGTTGCAGAACGGCATCCCCCAGGGGCCGTAGCAGTACGTCGCGACGAGCCCGGTGAAGAAGCCGGTGTTCTGAGTCAGGTTGCCAAGCTGAGCCGGGGTGGGGACGACCTGATAGGTCCAGCGGAGGTCTGAGTAGAACTGGAAAGAGGCTTCGCAGGCCGGGCCGTAGACGGTGGTGTTCTGCTTGTCAGCATTCAGGATGTCAGCGCCCGAGGCCCAGTGGAAGACCATCCAGTACAGGGCGCTTGGGATGATGGTGCCGAACTGGTCGGTCTGCCCGTCGCCGTCGCGGTCGATAGTCAGACGCTGGGTCATGCGGACGTAGTCGCTGAGCGTCCAGCGGTCGTCGTCCAGCAGCCAGCTCCCGTCGGGCTGTTCCAGGATCGCATCGGGCCCGTCGTGTTCGCCGACGGTGATGCGTGCTTCTGTAAAGGCATCTTTGTTGTAGAAGATGAGGTTACAGCCGCCCCAGATGGGGATGCCGTACTGCCGCCAGACGCGGGACTCGCCCTCGCCTTCCCATCGGCCGAACGCGTCGACCGCCTGCGGCCAGAACCGCTGCTTCACCTCGTCCGGCCCGGGGTAGCCCTCGCTGATCAAATAAGGCGTCAGGTCCTCAAACTTCCCCGCCTCGACCATGCCGTACAGCGGCTCGTCCTCGTACAGGATTACATCGGCCGCGTCGTTTGCGACCATCAGTTGCTGGATCTTTTGCGTGTATCGGGACGGGATGAACTCGCCGACGACCGGGATGTCCGGGTGCTTCTCGCGGAACGAGGCGAGCATCTGCTTCCAGATGTCAAACTCTTCGGACGATCCAAAGAACGAGACACGCAACGGCCTGTTGTCGTCCGACCCGGTGTAGAACCGCACGGTGTCGGCGAAGAGCCAGTAACCGACCGCTGCGATGACCAGCGTCGCGATAACAGTCTTGATCAACCCGCCTGCACTCAAACGATAAACCCCTGCGTGCTTGTGTCATTGCATCGATCGGGCCAACAATCGTGCTGATCCGTTAAGCATAACAGATCGGGCAGCGGTTGTAGGGTTTGTGTGGGCGTTTGCGGAGGTGGGGTGGTTGGCAGTAACTTTGACACACGGCCGGCGTGAGTTGTTTGTGTTTGGGGGCGCTGCCCGGAGTGTTGTGTGTGTTCGGTTTTCCCCTTGAATGACAGGCTGTACTCATGAGCAAGCACGCATTGATCGTCTGGGGCGGGTGGGACGGGCACACCCCCAAAGAATCCGCCGAGTTGTTCGCCGGCCTGCTCCGGGAGAAGGGCTACGAGGTCACGGTCAGCGACACGATGGACAGCTACCTGGACCAGGCGTTGATGGGGCAAGTCGATCTGATCGTGCCGATCTGGACGATGGGTGAGATCAGCGATGAGCAGTGGAAGGGGCTGGACATGGCGGTGCGAAGCGGTACCGGTGTCGCCGGGTTTCACGGCGGATTGATCGACTCGTTCCGGATGAATGTTGAGTATCAGTGGATGACCGGGGCGCAGTGGGTGAGCCATCCGGGCAACTGCATCGACCGCTATGACGTGAAGATCACCGACCCGGACCACGAGATTACCAGGGGGCTTAACGGCTTCGAGCTCAAAGATACCGAACAGTACTACTGCCACTTCGACCCGACCGTTCACGTCCTATGCACCACGACATTCACCGGCGAGCACGGCGACGCGACGCTGTACCCCAAAGGCGCGGTGCTGCCCTACGCCTGGACTAAAGACTGGGG
>CBDUNP010000212.1:0-5673 GCA_965368605.1 uncultured bacterium
CGTTCGTAGAGCCAGCCAAGGACCCCGCCAAACACAAACAGGCCGAAGAGCACCTGCACCTCGGCACCTTCTGGCACGGCACTGATATGGACCAGCGCGAACAGCATCGCGGCCACCAGCACCACGCCCCAGCGCATCGAAGGCCCGAACCATTCGACCAGCACCGACTGCAGGAGCCCGCGGAAGATCGCCTCTTCTAAAACCGGCGCGATCAGCACGGCGGAGAGGATGATCAGCGCCGATCCGAGCACGGAATCGGAATCGATGAGCATGTTCAGCATGTCGTGGCCGATCGCCGGCGTCTCGTGGCCAAGCCACAAACTGATGAGTTGAATCACCATGATCGAGCCCATGACCAAGGGCACGCCGACGAGCAGGCCCAGGACGCCCCATCGCAGGTCGCGCAGGGGCCTACGGGGGATGACCCCGACCCGGCGGAGCCCGCGCCGGTGCCACATGGCCCTTATCAGGAAGTAGAGGACCGGCGGGAGTTGCCCGGTCGCCTGAGCGAGCAGGACCTGAAGGCCGACCGTCGCGGTGGAGAGGTCCTGCCCCTCCTGTGGCAACTCACCCACCAGGCCGGACCGCATGAGCAGTTGCCCAACCGACCCGCCGACGAGCATCAGGCCGAAAGCGACCAGGATGTCCGGGAGGATAAATCCCACGGTCCGAGAGGGGCCACGGTCCAGGGCGTCGGGTCGAAGACACCCCCGCTGTACGATCAGGGCCAGCGCCCCAAAGGCGACGATCAGGATGAGATAAGAAGCGTCCAAATGGTTCCTGCGGGGGTGATGACGGCCAGTTTGAGCCGGGTTGAGCCGTGGGGGGTCTGTCGTGAGATTAAAAAAACAGTGGTTAACGACTATCAGGGACGATTCAAGGCCCGGGGGATTGCTCCCGGGCGTTTTGGTTCCTAAGCTACGGGATTGGCACTGTTTTGTGTACGTTGACGAGAGAGATATGTCGATCACAACGCCTTGGTCGCCCTTTTTTCAATCAAGCGTAAGGATGCGCGGCCGGGCGTATCAGTTAGGTGGACGGGTCGAGCGGATCGAACCCGAGGCCGACGAATTAATCCGTGCCAACGTCCGGGGGCGTGAGCCCTACGTCGTCACGGTCCGCCGGGACGAGCGATCGGTCAGCGCGGATTGCACCTGCCCGGCCTTCGAGAAGGGTGCGTACTGCAAGCACATCTGGGCGACCCTGCTGGACCTGCAACACAACAGCTCCGGTCCGGGTGCCTCGGTCGATGAGTTGGCGAAGCTGCGTGTCCGCGCCCCCAAGGCCCGAAAACGCGACCACAGCAAGCCTAAATCCAGCAACAGCGAGCCGAAATGGATCGGTCAGCTTAGCCTGATGCGTCCCCCGGGATTTGATAATCAGGCGGCGGATATGGTCTTCCCGGATCAGCGGCAGGTCTGCTACGCCGTGCTGCCCCGGCTGAGTTCGCGCCAGAGCGGCCTGGTCGTAGACCTGCGCCAGCGCACGCCCACGGCCAGCGGGTGGAGCAAGCCCAAGGCCATGCGCATCTCGATGGCGGGGCTGAAAACACTGTCCGACCCGGTCGATCGGGAGCTCTGCGCACTGCTGCTGGGTGCCAACACCGTCCACGAACACGACACGGACGAGCCCTACCGCAACGGGCGGGGCCACGCGACGTTCCGCCTGCCGCCGGGCGCTTGGCGCACGCTGCTGGCACAGATGATCGAGACCGGCCGATGCTTCATCGAGGCCGAGGGTGAAGACGCGAAACCAAACACCAGGCCGCTGGTTTGGGACGGCGATAAACCCTGGGTGCTTTGGATGACCGGTAAGGTCGTCAAAGAGGAGCTGCGTGTCGGTGTCGAGCTGCGGCGTGATGAAGAGCGCATGGCAATCGACAGCCCGACACTGCTGCTGGGCGGCTGGGACGGGCTGGTGATCTACAAGGGCAAGGTCGCGGCGCTGGACGACCGCGACGCGTTCCGCTGGGCGAGCCAGTTCCGTGACGAAACCAAACGCGGGCGCGAAGGGCCTTCGCCGTTATGCGTGCCGTTGAATGACGTGACGAACTTCCTGGATCGGCTGTATATGCTGCCGCAGCTTCCGGAGATTGACCTGCCCGAGGGGGTCGCGCGCGAGGAGCAGCAGGTGCGTCCGGTGGCAACGCTAGACCTGCACAAGCCTGCGGCGGGGTCGAACGTCGGGAAGAACCAGTTGCTGGCGCGTGTGTTGTTTGATTATGCCGGGCAGCGTGTCAGCCCGATGCAGCCGGGGCGGTTTGTCCCGATCACCCCGACGGCCGGGCCCGAACACGACGAAGAAGCCGACCTGCCGACGGTGGAAGGCGCGGAAGTCGCGTCGGCCGATGTCCCGGCAGAAACAGACGCCGACGCCACGGCATCGTCCGAATCCACCGACACCGCGGTCGCCACCGCCGAGACCCCCGAGCAGCCCGCCGGCCGACCGATCCGCCGGGACCGCGCCGCCGAACGCCGGGCCCTGGGCACGCTGATGACCTTGGGCCTGCGCCAGGCCAACGGCGAACCGGAAGAACTCGTGCTGCCGGCACGGCATGTCGTCGAGGTGGTTGAAACGCTTTTATCTCAGGGCTGGATCGTCAATGCCGACAAACGCGCCGTCCGGCAGGCCGGCGCACCGAGGCTCTCGGTCAGCTCGGGGATCGACTGGTTCGAACTGCACGGCTCGGTGACGTACCAGCGCGCCGACGGGACACAGCAGGAAATCGCCCTGCCGCAGATCCTGGCGATGGCGCGCTCCGGGCAGGAGATGATCACGCTGGACGATGGCACGCAGGGTCTGCTGCCCCAGCAATGGCTCGCCGAACACGGCCTGCTGACCGGGCTGGGCAAGCTGCACGACGACCACCTGCGCTACCAGAACAGCCAGGCGGCGCTGCTGGACGCGCTGCTGCGTGACCAGGAAGATGTACAGGTCGATGACACGTTCCAGAAAGCGCGCGAGCGCCTGAATCAGTTTGACGGGATCAAACCGGTCAAGGCCTCCACCGTGTTCCACGGCAAGCTGCGGCCCTACCAGGAGCAGGGGCTGGGTTGGCTCTCGTTCCTGCGATGGTTCGGCGTCGGGGGCGTGCTGGCCGACGACATGGGCCTGGGCAAAACGATCCAGGTGCTGGCGATGCTGCATAACCGCAAGCTGGTCGTGCAGAAAAGCGCGGATGCGGGCGAGGGAGCGGAAGAAGACCACACCGACGCCACCCCCCACCGGCCCACCATGGTGATCGCGCCGAAGTCTGTCGTCTTTAACTGGCTCGATGAAGCGCAGCACTTTGCGCCGGAGCTGAAAGTCCTTGCCTACAGCGGGACCGAGCGCGAAGCGATGCGTGCCGACTTCGACGACCACGACCTGATTGTCACGAGCTACGGCCTGATGCGCCGGGACATCGCCGACCTTAAAGAACATAAGTTCGACTACATCGTGCTGGACGAGGCCCAGGCGATCAAAAACCCCGCGTCCCAATCCGCCAAGGCGGCACGCCTGCTGAACGCACGCCACCGCCTGGCGCTGACCGGCACGCCGATCGAGAACCACCTGGGCGACCTCTGGTCGATCTTCGAGTTCTTGAACCCCGGGATGCTCGGGTCCAGCGCCAAGTTCAACGAGATGGTCCGCGCCAGCGCAACCGCCAGCCGGGCCGCCACGCAGGAAAACAACGCGCCCGACGAGGCGGGTGACTCGGCGGAGGACACGGACGACGAAGCCGACAACCGGCCACGCGCCGCGGTCCTGGGCCAGATCGCCGCAGCCCTCCGGCCGTTCGTCATGCGACGCGCCAAGAGCCAGGTACTCAAAGACCTGCCCAAGAAGACCGAGCAGACCATCGTCTGCCAGATGGAGCCCGCCCAACGCAAGGTCTACGACGACCTGCGGACCTACTACCACAGCCAACTGCTCACCCAGCTGGACGCGCCCGGCGGCGAAGAGAAACGCGGCGCAAGCATCGGTGGACGCCCGGCGTTCATGGTGCTCGAAGCCCTGCTGCGTCTGCGTCAGGCGGCGTGCCACCCCGGGCTCATCGATCCGAAGCGTGCCGACGAACCCAGCGCCAAGCTGGACTCGCTCATGGATCGGCTGGCTGACATCATCGACGAGGGCAGCAAGGCGCTGGTCTTCAGCCAGTTCACCTCGATGCTGTCGCTCGTTAAGCCGCGCCTCGAAAAGATGGGCATCAAGTACAGCTACCTGGACGGGCAGACGCGCAACCGCCGGGAGATCGTCAAGGAGTTCCAGGAAGACAAGAGCAACTCGCTTTTCCTGATCAGCCTCAAGGCCGGCGGGTTCGGCCTGAACCTGACCGCCGCCGAGTACGTCTTCATCCTCGACCCCTGGTGGAACCCGGCCGTCGAGGCTCAGGCCATCGACCGGACCCACCGGATCGGCCAGACCAAACCGGTTTTCGCCTACCGCATGGTCTGCGAAGACACCGTCGAGCAACGCATCACCGAATTGCAGGACCGCAAACGCAAGCTCGCCGAAGCGATCGTCGGCGGCGACGACAGCCTGCTACGCAACCTCAAACGGGAAGACCTTGAGAAGCTGTTGAGTTAACTAAAACAGATTCTGCAAAACGCGACGATCACTCCCCCGTGTAGATCATCATGGCGTCGTCGTCTGCGGTCATCTCGAAGATGTTGTCGAACAGGTGGGGTTGGCCCTTGCCGTATTGGACATCCAGTTCGTGAGTGTTCTCGTATGACGCACTGCCATCGTTTCTTCCGATGCTCCCCGCCCAGTGGCCGGGCGCGTCGGTGTGGATGCTCTGTACACCGGAGGGGGCCGAGGAATGGCCGGTGTTACGATCCGAAATCGTGATGGCGCGGTGGTTCATCGTGTCGCGCCACTCGTCCCGGCGGCCGCCGGCATCTGAAATGTCTGAAAGCGAGAACGAGTAGTTGGTCGATGTGGCCGGCCCGGCGACCCAAGGGGTTTTGGTTTCGGAGGGGCTGATCAGGGCATCGGGGGTGAAGTAGTTCTGGTCCAGCAAAAGTGTGAATCGGCCTTCAACGGTCAGGTCCACCGGGTCGCCAAACTTATCCAGGCCAACGTAATGACCGCGGTTGTTGGTGCTGTCGGTGATCATCGACTGCGTAACCAGCCGTAACTGCGTGGTGTTTTTCATCTGTTGCGCCGCACGACGTGCCGCACCCAGCGCAGGCAGCATGATGCCGACCATCAGCGCAAGCGGCGCGATCGCGATGCTCAACCCGCCCAGCACCGTGGCGGTGATCGCCATCCCCCGCCCCGTCAGCGCCCGGCCCGAATCGGAGATCTGATTCAAGGCCATAATCCCCAGCACCAGGGCCACGATCCCAAGCGGAACAAAACACACGCCAACAAGCCCCAGGATTAGACCCGTGATCGCCAAGCCGGATGTTTTGGATGCGGGCGGCTCGCCAGAGTTGTCGGCCGGGCGGGTCGGGTCATACGAGTCGTTCATATCAGCCTCCAGAAAATGGCCAAAGAAGAAGTATTCATGCGCTGGCCTCGCATGTCTGCCCGAAACCGCGGGCGACGGACTCGATCAAATGAATCATGAAGTCGATGTCAGTCTACCCGCATTCCAATCAAGGGCCATCCAACGCATCAACATCAACGCCCTTAGGTAAAACCGCGCGGAGTTTTTCTTCTTCCCAGCTTTCGACGTGGCCGTCG
>CBDUNP010000213.1:0-5662 GCA_965368605.1 uncultured bacterium
GAGATGTATCCATATCAGCTGGACCTGGGCGAGGCGTGGAAGGGATTGACCGGGCTGCCTTTTGTGTTCGCGGTGTGGATGGCGAAGCAGCAGACCGACCTGGGCGACCTGCCTGCTCAGCTCGATGAACTGCGGGAGAAGAACGCCAAGCAGATCAACGCCATCGCCGATCGACACGCCCCGCTGCACGGCTGGGACAACGAACAGGCCCGGGCCTACCTCGGGAATATCCTCAGCTACCGTGTCGGGGATGAACACCTGCAAGCCATCGCACGTTTCGCGGAGTACGCCACCGAGTTGGGGCTGACCGCCGGGGCCAGGCCGATCGAGCTCTGGCGGGGCAAGCCATGAACCGTTGTGGTTTGCGGACACTGACGGGGAGCGCGCGGTGAGTCGGCGATTAAAGCAAACCTTTAACTGTGAGCACCTGGACGTCCTGGTCCGGCAGCTTATTTTTTCGCCGCCGGACAGACGCGCGGAGCAGGTCGTTAGGCTGGAACGTCTGCACGATCAACTCGACCCGGAGTCGAACTACCCGCTGGATTTTCTTGCGTACCGGATCACGAACTTTCGGCGTGAGGGGACGGACTCGGTCGTGCTGGCCGGGGCGGCGATCCTGCCGGACCTCCGTCTGATGATCGACATCCTGAGCCGATCGGTGCGGATCCCGATCGACGAAGACAACGACCCAGTCGAGACGGTGCCGGAGCTCGCGGCGAGATTGGGGGTGAGCACCAAGACGATCGGGCGGTGGCGTAAGGCGGGGATGCGCTGGCGGTGGGTCGTGCCCCAAGGTGGCGGGCGGAAGGTGGTCGTGATCCCGCGGGCGGCGTCGGATCGGTATATCGAAGATCACCCGGACCAGGTCAGTCGTGCAGCGGCGTTCACGCAGATCGAGCCGGACATGCGCAAACGATTGATCGCGCGCGCGCGGCAGATCGCGCGCCGACGGGAGGTGTCGCTGAATCAGGTTGCGGCGCACCTTGCGAGCAAGACCGGGCGTGCGTTGCAGACGATCCGTCAGGTGCTGGCGAACCACGACCGTGACCACCCGGAGCGTGCAATCTTTACGGATCACGCCGGCCCGTTGACGCCGAAGCAGAAGCGGGTGATCGCGCGGGGGTACCGGATGGGGGTGCCGGTGGATCGGATCGCTGAGAAGTACAAGCGGACGCGGTCGACGGTGTACCGTGCGGTGCATCAGCACAAGGCCGGGGGCGCGGGACGGTTTCCGCTGGATTACGTCGCCTCGCCGATCTTCGAGCGTGAGGACGCCGACGAGGTGATCCTCGGTCGGCCGATGGAGGAACTGACCAAGCATCGGGGCTTTACGCAGATCACCAGGGCCGCGCTCGGCGAGCTGCCGGAGCCGATGCGTGCGTTGTTCAAGCAGCCGGCTATCCCGGACGCGCAGGTCCATGCACTATTCGTCCGGTACAACTACGTGAAGTTCCGCGCGCACCAGGCACGCCAACAGTTTGATAAATACAGCCCGGGCGCGAAGCAGGTCGCGGTGTTTGACGGGTTTGTGAAACAGGCGAAAGAACTGCGCAACCTGCTGGTGCGGATTCACCTGCCGGTGGTCCTGTCGGTGGCACGACGGCACATGATCGGCGAGACGGATTCGTCGTTCAATCGGCTGCTCGAACTGCTGGAGCAGGGGCTGCTGGTCCTGATCCAATCGGTCGAGTCGTTCAATCACGTCCGTCAGAAGCGGTTCGACTCGGCGCTGACCAACCGGCTGCTCGCACGCTACGCCACGTCGGCACCCGCCGGCTCAGGCGTATCCCCCCGGCAAGCACATCGGAAATTTAATGAGGGCGACGGGTTGAAGCGGTTGACCCACATCGCGGCCGAGGCGGGGGTACAGTTGATGGCTGATGCGTGATTGAGGTTACTCAGGCCGCTGCGGCGTCTTCCACGTCACGTCCTGATGTGAAAAGAACGTCATCCGCCCGTGCTCGTCCCCCACGATGATATTGACGCCCCGATTATCGCCGAAGCGGGCAACGGTGGGCGCGCAGGAATGCTGCCCGAAATAGACGGGTTTGCCTTTGAAGTGCATCAGTTTGGGGCGGGCGAATGTTGGCTGTTCGTCGCTGCCGGTGTTACGCATAAACAGGACGGCGGACCCGGGCAGCCCAAGCGATTGCGGGAGGCCGTGGGTCGGGTCGGGGATGGACCCGTGCCTGGGTGTGCCAAGCAGGAGGTCGGTCACCCCGTCTTCGTCGATGTCTGCGAGCTCAAACTTGATGCGTCCGGTCCCCCCGGCCTCGAGGAAGTTGGCGTTGATGACCGAGCCGTCCTCAAGCAGCAGCTTGCCGCCGTCTTCGAGGTTTCGTTCGTCGATCTGCCAATAAAGGTGGAAGTGGTCATCGTCATCCAAGGTGATGTAGGCCATCCGGCCGGCGAGTTTGTCTGCGGCCGGGCGGGTGCGCCATGTGCCGTGCATCTCAAGGTCGTCGAGGTACAAACATTTACCACGGTCGAGGACGGGTTCGGTGGTGGTGCCGATATTTTTGTAAAAGAGATGTTCGCCGTTGATGTCGTTCGTGAGGATGTCGAGTGTCCCGTCGTTGTTCCAATCGACGACGGTGGGACAGGTGTATCCCCATCGGCCTTCGCCGGGGCCTTGGATGCTGCTGTAGCCGCCCTGAACATGGATGGGCTCCCCGCCGGCGTGGAGTTGTACGCCGGGGATCAGGCGTGGCTTCCTGTTCGACCCGACATTCTTAAAGAACATCAGGTGCCCCTGCGAGTTGCCCGCGATGATGTCCAGCTTGTCGTCGCCGTCCCAATCCACCACCTCGGGCACGACGAGCGTGCCGCCGAACAGGATCGCGTTGTCCTGCTGGACGTAATCGGTGAGCCGGTATGAAAGCCGGTCGGCATCCGTATCAGTGCTGGCGGGTTGGTAATAGTAGACGCCGCCTTCGCAGGCCACGATCAGGTCGGTTTGATCCGGGCTGATTGAACGGTAGGTCGTGAGGTTGGCCCAGGTCCCCGGCGAGCGCAGGCTGATGCCGTCGGCCGAGGTGACCGGGGTTTTGACGACTTGTGCGTCGTCGGAAGCGAGCAGGCCTCTCAGTGCATACACCCCGCCTTGAACGGTGCCGAAGACCAGGTCCTCGCCGACGGCGGCGATCCCGTTGATACCGAGCTGTCCGCCGATGTCGTGCGGGAGGATGAGCTTAGCCGTCGCCTCGGGTTGAGGGTTGGGGGATGAGATGGTCAGGCGGTAGATCGCGTGACGGGGCAGCGTGCCGTTCCATATCCCGTCGGGTCGGTAGGGCCGGTAGTCCGCGGCGCGGTGGCTGCCTTTGGGGCGGAACGTTTTCCCATCGGGGACCGCGAGATAGACGTCTATACGACCCGGGCCGTTGGGGACACAGGCAATAGCCCGCGGGGTGTAGTCAATCCCCGCATACTTGACCTGCCCGGCGGTGACAAAGGCCTGTTCTTTTTTGTCGTACGTTGTAATTAACAGGTGGCCCTGCTGCACCCATATGCCGTAGATGACGCCGTTCGTATAACGGAAGACCGAACCGGGCACCGGGCGTTTCTGCGAGAAAGGTGTCTTGATCCGGATGGGGTCGGATGAAAACACGGGGACACCTTGGTCGGTCTGCCCCTGGTACGCGTAGAGAAAGAGCCCGGGGTACCACCGATCTGAAAACACGAACAGGTCTTCGCGCTTACCCCCGAAGACGTTGACGGCCCCCAGGGGCGAGCAGCTGATCCCCGGTGCGGCGAGTGGCCCCCGTTCGTTGTCCGTGCCGACCGGTATGAACTCACCGCTTCGCAGTTCACCCGCCGCTACGTTGTGGCTGGATACACCAAACAAGATCACACACAACAAGCCAACAGAAAGGATCCGGCATAGTTCTAGATAACGACGGATGCGTTGCATGTAGGAGGGCATCGTTTTCTCCAAATCAAATATTTCCGGGCTTACAGGCCTTTGTATTCGGCGCTGCTTGTGCAGGTCTCTCGGACGCGGACGGAGGCCAGCAGGGGCAGGTTGGGCTTGAGCCGGTCGTAGACCCACTTGGCGAGCATCTCGGCGGTGGGGTTGTCCAGGCCTTCGATGTCGTTCAGGCAGTAGTGGTCCAGCTGCTTGCGGATCGGTTCGGTGGCCTGCTTGACCTCGCCGAAGTCCTGGAGGAAGCCCTTGGCGGGGTCGACTTCGCCAGCGATGACGACGTCGATCTTAAAGGAATGGCCGTGCAGACGTCGGCACTTATGCCCCTCGGGGAAGGTCGGCAGCCAGTGGGCGGCTTCGAAGTCGAATGTTTTGGTCAGGGAGATTTGCATAGGGGCATTTATGATTTGGGATTGATGACTGTTGATTGTTCCGCTGTCGGACCCTTCCGGGTGGTCGTGCGTGTGGGGGTGGATTGTATCAACTTCATCAATCTGAAATCATCAATCACCAATGCCTCACACGCCCCGCGTGCTTGGGTCCCAGATGAGTTTGTGCAGTTGGGTCTGGACACGCACGGGGAGGCGGTCTTCCAGGACCCACTGGGTCAGGTCGTGCAGCGCCAGGCCGGTGCTGCCGGGCAGTTCCTTGCCGGGCGGGGTTTCGTGGACGGCGCTGACCAGGATGGCGTTCACGCGGTCGGCGAGCTCGTGTTTTGCGATGACGTCGCCGGCCCATTCGTAGTCTTCACGGGAGCAGAGGACGAACTTCACCTCGTCGCGGTCGTTGAGGTGGTCGATGTTGGGCCAGTGGTTGCGTTCGGCCTCACCGCTGCCGGGGGTCTTGAGGTCCATGATGCGGATGACGCGCGGGTCGCACGGGCTGATGTCGCAGGCCCCGCTGGTCTCGATGAGCACGGTCTTGCCCAAATCGCAGAGGCGTTTCATCAGTTCGTGGACGTTGGGTTGCAATAGCGGCTCGCCGCCGGTGACTTCGTAGAGGCCGCAGCCGCCGCTTAACTTCTCGGCCTCGGCGATGATGTCGTCGATTTCTTTGCGCCCGCCCTCGTGGAAGGCGTACTCGGTGTCGCAGTACCCGCAGCGCAGGTGGCAGCCCATCAGCCGGATGAAGACGCAGGGCAACCCCGCCCAGGTACTCTCGCCCTGCACGGAGTAAAAGACCTCGTTAATCATCAGCGTGCTCATGGCGTCGCGGCCTCCAACTCGGCGAGCAGCTCGCGGACGGTGCGCTTCAATACCGGATGGACCGCGTCCGGCGCGATGTCGTTCAGCGGGCGGAGGACGAAGTCACGCTGGTGCATGCGGGGGTGCGGCACAATGAGGCCGGATTCATTGGAAGCGTCGATGATCTCGTTGCCGAAGAGGAGGATGTCCAGGTCGAGGGTTCGCGGGGCGCAGCGTTCTGTTTCGGCCTGTCGGTCCCGGCCCCGGTCGGCCTCGATCTGATTCAGTTCTGCTAATAGTTGCTTTGGCGACAGGTCGGTGTTGACAGCGGCGACGGTATTTAGGAACTTGCCCTGCCCGGGTGGTCCGCCGACCGGGTCGGTCTCGTAGATCGGGGCCGGTTCGACGCTTAAAACGCCCGGCAGCGAGCGCAGAGCGTCCAACGCCGCGGACAGGTGTGCCCGCCGGTCGCCCTGATTCGATCCCAACGCGATGTAGGCTTTCGTGGCCATCAAGGGATTGTGGCCGGTTCGCACCCCGCAGGCAAACACGGCCA
>CBDUNP010000214.1:0-5623 GCA_965368605.1 uncultured bacterium
CGGCAGCAGCGTCAGCACCGTCAGCCCGAAGCTATGGAACTGTGGCAGCACGCCCAGAAATGTATCGTCCTTGGTGATGCTGGCGTGTTCTACCGCGGCTTCCGCGTTGGATTGGATATTGCCGTGCGTCAGCATCACGCCCTTGGGGCGGCCGGACGTGCCCGACGTGTAAAGCAGCACTGCCAACTCGTCGTCGCTTGGGTTCGGCGGCCAACAGATCGGCGGCAGCCCCTTGAAGCTGACCTTCTCCAGCTCGATGACCTTGATCCCCTCTGGGATCACCTGGGCCCCGCCGATGAACTCGAGCATCTGTGTCGAGGTGATGATCGTGTCGATATCGCTGTCGCCGATGACGTACTGCAACTCTTCTTTGGCGAGCAGGTAATTCAACGGCACCGGCACCCGCCCGGCCAGCCAGGCACCCAGCAGCGTGATCGGGAAGGCCCCGCTGGTCGGCAACATCACCCCGACGTGCTTGGCCTGCGTCGCCTGCTTGATCTCCCGGGCGACAAACATCGCCCCGGCCAGCAGCTTGCCGTAGGTGTAGGCCCGTCGATCATCGATGACCGCGACCCGATTGAGGTGTTTCAACGCTTGCCAGACAATCGGCCGCAACAGACTCATTGGATAGCCCTCATGTGATAGACCTGACCTAAGAGCATAAACTATATCAGCCACGGGCAAACAGATACCATGTACACCCGGGCGGGGGAGCAGCGGGGCGACCCGCTTTCACGCAAACCAGATCAGGGGAATACGGATATGAACCCAAGCACGCACACACGCATCATCAGTCGGCTGGTCCTGGCTGTCCTGATCGCCCTGTCCCCGGCCGCCCTGGTCGGCTGCAACCGGATGAACGGCCCGACCCCGACCGAGCTGGCCCAGACCCACTACCAGCGTGGCGACTACGCCCGGGCCCAGACCGCCGCCGCCCGCGCCGCCGCCACCGCCGGCGGCACCCAGCGTGACCTGGCCCACTATATGGCTGGCATGTCCGCCTACAGACTCGGCAACCACGAAACAGCGGCGCGTTACCTCAGCGTCGCCGTCAACAGCCGGGACGAATCGCTCGCCGCCGACGCCCGCTCCACGCTCGGGCTGATCTACTCGGCCCAGGGTCGATACGAGGCCGCCGCCAACATGCTCCTGCGCAGCGCCGACCTGCACACCGGCGAAGACCGCGCCCAGGCCTACTTCTACGCCGGCACCGCGCAACAAAAACTCGGCCGTTGGCCTCAGGCAAGGACCAGCCTGATCCTCGCCCAGCGATCCACCCGTGATCCTCAACTCATCCAGCAGATCAACCAGCACCTGGCTGTTACCGGTTACACCATCCAGGTCGGTGCGTTCGCCAACCGGACGAATGCCGACAACGCAGCCCGCGTCTACGCGACCAAGGCCAACCGCGTCGGTCTCGGCAGCGTCTTGGTTACGCCCTCGACGAACAGCCGGGGCCAGGCGGTCCACCTCGTTCAAGTCGGGCGCTACGCCACCTTCAACGCCGCCAGCGCCGCGCGCACAAAGCTGGGCGATCGCGGTGCCGTGATCGTCCCTCTCCAGCGCTGACACGTTCGATTGTTTTAGTTATAGCTGCAATGGAAGACGGTCTTGTCCGTCACGATCCGCGCCAGCTCGCCGAGCTTGATACGTTGCTCGTCGTTGAGGCCCGCGAACTCCATGCCATAGATATGTTGACGGAACCCGGCCTTCTCGATCCATACGACTCGGGCCTTCAGTGTGATCGCCGGCTCGCCCGCATCGGGATGCACGCCGATCTGAAGCTCGTCCCCGACCTCCATGATCGGCCGCCCCCGTCTTTTCACGCGCATCCCCGACGCCGACAGGTCCGTCACCTGACCGACGCAACACGACGTCTCTTCACAACGCAGCCGACCGTGGCGACGGCGTTCGCCTTCACTGTGGTCGTCCATCATCATCTTGGGGTTGCGGTTGTGCCTCATGCCGATTTCATCGGCTGGAATCCCCCGACGCTCTAGCCGATCAGCCCCTGAGCCAGCCGACCCCGACGTTAACCTCTGCCGGTTGTACCGGTCAGGCAGGTGGATAATCATCGGGCCAGCCCCGGGATCATTATCAGACGATTAGTGACAGGCTCACGCCGATGTCTTCGCCAGCCGGTCGCCGATCCGCTTGATCCCCTTTAGCACGTCGTCCGCCGTCTGGAACGGCGAGTCGGCTTGGGATTTGGGCCTGAGCACCGCCGCGGTCAGCGACGACACCGCCCGGGCCTCAAGGCTCTCCGGGTCGTAATCGACCAGGTGTGCGAAGTGCGGGTTGTGCGCCGGGTTATTGATCTGCAACGCCAGGTAGAACGTATCCACCGCGGGGTCCGCTTTTTGATGCACGCAGGTAAACGAGTTGTTGGTGACCTGTCCCTTTTCCAGCATCCGTCCGAGCATGCGCTGGATCTTGCTGGTCTTCATCATCTCCCCGAACAGGCTGGTCAGCATCGGGCTCTGCTCGATGTTCTCGCCGATGCGCGCCGACGATCCGAAGTCCACAAACCCGACCCCCCTAGGTGTCAGCACAAAGTTATCCAGCCGAAGGTCCAGGTGCATCACCTTCGCGCTGTTGTGCAGCACCGACAGCAGCTGCGCACTTTGTCGGGCAAACTCCAGCTGCGACAGCCTCGGCCCCCCGGTGCGCAGCCAGGACATCGCCAGCCGTCTTACAAACCCGTTCTTGTCCTTCTGCGCCCCCAACGCGGTTGGGACGTGATGGCAGTAAGGCTCGGGCAGCTCATTCTGAAGAATCTTTAAGATCGCCGCTTCGCGCGTCAGGAAGGTCGGGAACACGCTGTCTATCAGCTTAGAGGTGCGTGCCTGGATGTCGTTCTCATTCGCGTCGGGGAAGCGTGAACGCAGGCGATACACCACGTCTGCATACGTCGGCACCTGCTTGCAGACGACGTACCCGTGCTCCGCGTCCGGCTGCGGCATCAGTTCGACCTGATAGGTGAACCGCTCCGTGAGTTGCCCGGGCTGGATCAGCTTCACCTTGCGCGCCGCAAAATAATGCACGCACGTCGACAGCCCCGGGATGCAGATCCCCAGCCGGCCGATCCGTGTGTAGGACGCCGGCGTCTCCAGGATAAACCCGCGCTTTCCGTCGTAGTCCTGTGCGATTCGTTGGACCCGTTTCGCGTCACGGTCGACATAGATAAACAGCCCGCCCCACAGCAGCCGGTCAAACACCTCGTCCGGTAGCTTCGGATCGCGCCCGGTCGCAAAAAGAAAATCCACCGGCGGCCCTTCGCCCCCCGGTGCGCTGCGCGCCGACAGAAAACCATCCATCTTCGACTGATAAGCCCGCCGATAGACCGCGTCGATCAAGCGATCACCAAAGCCCGAGCCAGCGGCCGCCACATTCCTGCCGCGCCCGTTAGACGTACCGGCCACGCCTGACACGGGACGGCCCGCGACCGCTGCGTCGCTTGTGACTGGCTGTGCTGTCATGCTCCGTTTTCAAGCCCCGTGCCGCAGCACGCTCCGCCCGGCATCGCACCGGGCAACACTCTCTTGGCTATCGGTTCACCCACATCTTAGCCGTGCTTGGTCAAAAAGCCCAGCATCCGCTATCAATTTCCCCTGCGTGTCTCTTCGCCCTGCCCCTTCATCGGCCGGATGATGTACGCGACCCCACCGTGCCGAAGCCACGCCCGAGCCAGCTCCTCGGACCGATAAACAACGCCTTCGCCGCGCTGTTTGCTGGCCGAGTCGTTCATCACCGCATCGCCGTCTTCGGTCAACCCCCGGATCACCACCAGGTGCCCGTTGGTCTGGTCCATCACGTTGCTCGGGAATGTCCCGGACTCAAACCGGATCGACGCGATCACCGGCTGCCCCTGCGCGATGTAGGCCTTGAGCTCGTCCCACGTACGTATCCGATCCAGGTACGCCTCGAACCCGCGTTCCCCCGCGTACGCCACCGCGCGCCCCCAGTTCCCGAAGATCTCGTACTCCGGGTCGTAGATCGCCAACGCGTTCTCCACCATCGCGCCCTTGTCGCCCTGATACTGCATCACCATCGTCACCGACGTCGGCGAACAGATGCGAGGCTTCAACGCCGGAGGCGCATCCGCCTGCGTAAAAAACGGCACGTCCAGAGTCCGCGCCCACGGGCCCTCGATCTTCACCGGCCGAGCCAACGCCGCTCGCTCAGCTTCGTCTTCCACCACCCCCGAGTACACCATCGTCAGCCGACGCACGCTCGGCGTCGATGCGCCATCCACATCAAAACTCTCAAGCACCGCACGCATCTGATAAGCATCCGCCGGCTTTCGGAGCTTCAGGTAATCAATGTCTACCTCGCCGTTATCGAAATCAATCGTCTGCTTCCCGCGCGGGACGGTCTCCCCCCACGAGCCGATGTATAGCCAAGGCGACCAGTCCCCCGAATCCGCATCACGCGAACGGATAAAAAACTTCACCCCGCTATGCTCCGGCGCAACCACGTTCCACGACGGCAGCACCTCGGTGATCGGGAAGTCCGACACATACTCAGGCGACGTCCACATCCCTCGCCTCGGATACCTCGGCCCCGGTGGGTCGTCCAGTTTCAACACACCGTCGGTTGTAACCGCGGCCCGTAGTGATTCGCCCGCCGACCATGCTTCCGCGTTATCCACCACGATCATCCGATCGACAAACCCGCGTGGATTCGTCCGCCAGTCGGTGGCCGCCTCGGCAGATGCTTCAGGCGACACCGATCTGGATTGACATCCCGCGCTTACAATCACCGCCAGCACAAGAGCAACATTAATAACCGTCTTCACGCTACGTTTCAGTAATGCCATATCTGATTCCACGCGGTCATCCAGTCGTCCGCCACGCTCACCGCCTTGAGCGGGTCCACCAGTTCAACGCCCGGACGCCCCATGAACCGTGCCGCCGTATCCGTCGTCGATAGATGGACGGTGATCGTCGTCGGCTTTTTAGGCACATACGGCTGTGTCCGCTTCTTGGATAAATCCAGCAACGCCCGCTTTGCGCCGTCCTCGATCATCTGCCGGGCACGCACCGGAGGGATTTGTCGTGCGCTGAACCGGCTCAACCCCTTCTTCACCGCGACACACTCAAGGCCGTCGATAATCTCCCGTGCCTCGCGGCCGGTCGCCTCGTCCCCCGTGACCAGCACCACCGGGCAACCATAATGTCCGCAGAGCGCCGCGTTGATCCCGAACTCCCCGACCTCATCGTCGTTAAACCAGACGCTCCGCCAGGTTGTCGTCGAGATCGTGTGACACATCACCCCGTCCGGCGTCCCCGCACGCGCGTGCATCCCCACCATCAGCGCCGCGTCGCAACCCTGCTCGAGTATCTCCGTGTATCGTCCCCAGGTGTGGTGCGCCACAAACTCGCAATCCGGGTGCAGGTCCTCGGGGATCAGTGAGTTAAACGACATGTCCCCGCCGGCCCCGTGACAATCGACGACGACGATCTCTGTCGCGCCCGCTGCTTTAGCGCCACGCACCGCCGCGTTGATTTCCTGCGTGTAGAGCTTCCGCCCCTCCATGTACATCGGTGAGCCGTAGTTCACCCAGTCCCAGGTCACGATCCCGCTGACCCCCTCCATATCCGACATGATGAGCACACGCATG
>CBDUNP010000215.1:0-5619 GCA_965368605.1 uncultured bacterium
CGCAGGGCGTCGTTCTTCTGATAGCGTTTAAGGTCGCTGATCAGGCTCTGGACAGACTCGTCATGTGAAACGTGATCGGTGGAGGTCAGCGTCGTGAGCAGTTCGTCGAACCGGCCTCGTTCGGCCAGCATGTCCAGGTCGACCGTGCTGCTGGAGGCCTGCACACGGTGGGGCGGCGGGGCGAAGAACAGGCCGAGCGTGACAGCCACTGCGGTCACGAAGATACCCAGACGAAAGGAGGCGATACGGTTCATAAGATTTTACTTCCCCTGTCCCGACCGTTTGGTCCCGGTCTCGTTCTAGGATTCATACGGACGGATCGACGCGCCGGACGCCGCGCGTGCCCAGCGTAAAACCGGGCACGATTGGATGTCACCGACGCACAGGAGGCCTCGCAATACAGGCAGGGGCTGAATCCCGGTCGGCCCGGATCAGGCCGATTCCTTCTGTGCGACCCGCATATCCGCCAACTGCTTCTGACCGTCTACCGCGGCCGCGTCTATTACGTACTTCGCGCCCTCGTTGTTCATATCCGGCAGGTCGTACATCAATTCGAGCATCAGCTCTTCCATCACGCTCCGCAGGGCACGGGCCCCGGTCTTGCGGGCGATCGCCTTCCCCGCGAGCTTCTCCAGTGCAGACTGCGTGAACTCAAGTTCCGCATTCTCCATCGTGAAGAAGAATTGGTACTGGCGGATCAGGGCGTTCTTAGGCTCGGTGAGGATCTGAACCATCGCGTGGACGTCCAGCGGCATCAGGGGCGTCAGGATCGGGAGCCGGCCCATCAACTCGGGGATCATCCCGTACTCGAGCACGTCCTCCGCCGTGACCTGAGCGAGCAACGAGGCGGCGTCCCGTTTCTCTTCCTGCTCGCCGGTTTCGCTGGCAAAGCCGATGGACTTCTGCCCCAGGCGTTTGCTGACGACTTCATCCAGGCCCACAAACGTGCCGGCGCAGATGAAGAGGATGTTGCTGGTGTCCAGCTGGATGTACTGCTGCTCGGGGTGCTTGCGTCCACCCTGCGGCGGGACATTGGCGACGGTGCCTTCGAGCATCTTCAGCAGCGCCTGCTGCACGCCCTCGCCGGAGACGTCGCGTGTGATCGAGACGTTCTGGCTGGTCTTGCCGATCTTATCGATCTCGTCGATGTAGATGATGCCGCGTTGCGCCGCTTCCAGGTCGTAGTCGGCGGCCTGAAGGAGCTTCAGCAGCAGGTTCTCGACGTCTTCGCCGACGTAGCCCGCTTCGGTGAGCGTGGTGGCGTCGCCGATGGCGAACGGGACATTGAGCGTGCGTGCGAGTGTGCGTGCAAGCAGCGTCTTGCCGGTGCCGGTCGGGCCGATCAGCAGGACATTGGATTTATCGATCTCGACCGCGGTATCTTTCTCGGTCGCGGTCAGTCGTTTGTAGTGGTTGTGCACCGCGACGCTGAGGGCGCGCTTGGCGATGTCCTGGCCGATGACGTACTGGTCCAGGAACTCCTTAAGCTGGCGTGGGGTCGGGATGGACCCGATGCTCGGGCGATCGGACTGAACACGCCGACGCTCCTGCTTGAAGATGTTCTGGCAGAGGTCGGTGCAGTTGGCGCAGATATAGACGTCGTTGGGGCCCTCGACCATGGGGCCGACTTCGCGAGAGCTCTTGCCGCAGAACGAACAGGTGGTGACGCGCCGTCCCTTGAAGCCGCTGTCGCCGCTGCCGGTGAGGCCTTCGCCTTCCTTGTCACCGTCGCCTGGGCCACGCCCGCCTTTTCCGCCGTTCTTGTTGTTGGGCATGGTCTGAATCTCTTAATAACAAAAAAATCGGTGACAAAGTATGACGGCACGCCCGAAGTGGAATCGGTCGGCCTAACTGCCGGTATGGGAAGGATCGTCCAGATGCCGAGGCATCGTTAGTGTGACCTTCGACTAGGCTTGCGCGGTTTCGCGGGGTGTTATGCCTGACCCTCTTAAACCACGGGTATCATAGCCTATCAATCGTGCTTGGGGCGGGTCCGGATGGGGTTATCAAATAGATATTTTCAGTCTTTTATAAGCCCGGGCCCGGACGTAACGGCTAACCGGGGTTATCGGGTTTGTCTTCGTCCTTGGGCGGTGTATCAGGCTTATCCAGCAGCTCCGGACCCAGTTCGACCCCCGGACCTCCCCCCGGCCCGGCTCCCGTCGCCGGGTCGGCCTTCGCGACCGATCCGCCGGTTTGTGTAACCGCAGAATCGGACCCCGGCCCGTTAGGGGGATCGTTGTCGACGTAAACGCCGCTCTCGGCTAGTGCTGCGCTCCTCGCAGCGAGGTACTCGTCGTCGGTCAACTCGCCGTCACGGTGCATCCGCCGCAGGTCCGATAAATTGAGGACCGCCTCCTGGTCGTCCGACTCGATCGGGCCATGGAAAATCTTCCGCGCGATCAGGCCGACCACCGCCAGCGCCAGGAACGTGCATGTCAGGACGATGAGATAGAAATTGACTTTGCTGGTCGCCTGCTCGATCCGCGTGGACTGCCCCAGCGCAGCCGACAGGCCCGATGCCGTGGATAGCGTGAAGCAATAAGCTGATAGGAACATGGCGATTCACCTGATCAGGGTGAGCTCGATGCCGGGCGGTGACCGCACACGCCCGGCCCACAGGCACACATCACACCCGGCCACACGATCAAGAGATCATGCGGCCTGTCCCGGTGATGTGGTCTTTGGCCCCGATACCCAATTGTACACGGGGCGATCGTGAAAAACCGTTAGTCGGCCTTCTTTTTCGTGGTTTTTTTCTTGGTCGTCTTCTTCTTCGTGGTCTTCTTCTTGGCCGCCGGCTTATCGTCGCCGGTCGCCTCGACCTCGGTGATGCTGGCCTTCTCGATGATCTGGTCCATCACCTTCTGCTCGCGGACCTGCAGGTAGAGCTGCTCGATCTGGCCACGCTTGTGCATCTCCTGACGCAGCTTCTCGGGGCGTCGGCCCTGCTGCTGCGCCATCATGGCGATCCGGCCGTTGATCTCGTTCTCGTTGACCTCGACCTCCAGGTCCTTCGCCGCCTTGTCCAGGATGAAGAACAGCTTGAGCTGGCGGATCGCCTCTTCTTCCGAGCCTTCACGGGCCTCGGCGATCTGCTGGGCGATCTCGTCTTCGGGCACGCCACGGTACGCAAGCTCCATCTGCTGACGCTGCAGCACGCGGGCGGTCTGGCGACCGGTCACGCCCTTGGGCAGCTCCAGTTCGACGTTCTCGCTGAGGTAGTCGGCGACCTGCTTGTGCATGTCGGCCCGGCTGTTCTGCTCGTGACGCTGCTCGAGCATCTCCTTGACCCGCGACTTGAGATCATCGACCGACTCGACGCCCATCATCCCCGGCAGGTCCTCGACCGGTGCCGGCTGGATCCGCTCGATCTTCTTGATGCTGATGGTGACGGTGATCGGCTGACCCTTGATCTTCTCGTTCTCGTGCCCAGCCGGGCCGGTCATCGAGATCGACTCGGTGTCGCCGGCGGCCTTGCCTTTGATCAGCTTGCCCAGGTCTTCGACGACGATGCCCGCGACGTGCCCCTTGAACTCGCTGGTCTTGCCGGGGACCAGGATGTAGGTGTCGGGCGCGTCGTGCAGCACTTCCGCGTCGTCTTTGGCGTCTTTGCCTTCATAGACCTTGACGTCGGCGAAGAGGTAATCACCTTCCTCGGACTTGCCGTCTTCCACGGTCACGGGCTTGCCGAAACGCTCGCGGTAAGAATCGACTTCCTTGTCCACGTCGGCGTCGGCGACGGTGTGGACGGTCTTGTTGACCTTGATCTTGTCGAACGCAGGAAGCTCAACCTCGGGTGCGATCTCGACCTCGACGACGTACTTCAGCGAGCCCTTCTCGGGGACCTCGATCTTGTCGAAGTCTTTCACGTCGGGTTCACCGATGACTTCCAGGCTCTCGTCTTCGATCGCCTGGGTGTAGCTCTCGCTGATCAGTTGGCCCTTGAGCTGGTCGCTCATGGACGACTTGAACCGCTTCTCCAGCAGCCGGCGGGGGGCCCGGCCCTTGCGGAAGCCCGGCAGCACCGCGTCGTCGCTGAGCTCGGTGTACATCGACTCGATCTTGTCCTTGATCCGGGACTCGGGCAGCTCGACCGAGAGGCGCTTGAGCGCGGGCCCGGCGTCCTCGACCTTTACGGTCTGTTCCGGCTTGGTTTCTTCTGCAACGGCGGTCTTGTCTTCAGCCATAACCCCACAGCTCCTGTCTATATAAGGGTGGTTCGTCCGGTCTGGGATTGGGAGGGGCGGGGGGTTTGAACGGTGATCCCTGTCGACCCACGCCTGGCGTCGTTCCCAAACGACGCCGGTATCTCGACAGGGGCGAAGATTATCGTGATTTGTGGGGGCCGCGTCAATCCGGCGGCTTTTCCCGATACCCGTGCCTAGAATACAACAGCACATCACCAGTCTGGAGGTCGTCAGGAGGGTGTCATGCCGGTATCGCACGTCTTTGGGAACCTGGGCTTGTTCATGCTGGCAGTTCTGGCCGGGTGGTTCCTGGCCCGCCGTAAAAAGTCGGCCCTGATCGGGATCGGGCTGGCGGGGGTGGTGGCGCTGGTGTCGTTGATACTCGCCATCCGGCCGGGCTGGGCGGTCGCCGTCTTCCCGTTCCGTGACCTGACCTTTTATGACAACCTCTACCCGCTGGCGTTTGGGCTGTTTGTCCCCTGCGTCTGGTACTTCGTGAATACCCGGGCCCGGCGTGTGCGGATGGTGATCTGGTGTGTCCTGATGTTCGGCCTGTCGCTGATCCCGTACGGCTACCACTTCGCTTCACTTGCGCCCTCCGGCGGGACGTTCATCAATCAGGACGGCGTGTGCATCCAGTCGCACGATTACAACTGCTCCGCCGCCTCGGTCGTCACACTGCTTCACCGTTACGGCGTCGAATGCACCGAGGCCCAGGCGATCGCACTGGCTGGCACGAAAGACGAAAAGGGCACCGAAGCGCTTGGGATCTACCGTGCGCTAAGACACTTCGATGACCATGTAAAAGCAGATGCAACCCTCCAGCACAGCAGCGCCGAAGAACTACTGGCGACCGATGGCCCGGCAATCATCCTGGTCGGGCTGCCCAACCGAGGGCTCCCGCCCGAGGCCGCCGCCTACGGCCGACGCAACAACTGGCCGCCGGGGTTCTTCCACGACGTGGTCTACCTGGGTCTGGACCCGGACGACCCCAACTACGTCCGCATCGCCGACCCCGACGTGGGCATGGAACGCTGGCGCGTCGCCGACATCCAATTCCTCTACCGTGGGCAGACGGTGAGGTACGAGTAGCAACTGAGTGTTCTGATTACGATCGCGTCACAATGTCGCGGTGTTTTTCCACGAGCAGCGTGTATATCGTTTTCAGTTTTGGCGTGTCGCAGCCCGCGGCTTGTGCGGCCCGCAGCGGTTCACCAAAGATCGCCTCGACCTCAAGCGGCCTGCCCGCGTCGTAGTCCAGCTTCATGCTCGGCAGGTAGGGCTCCATCTTGTCGGTCCAGTCCATCATCATCTGAATGAAATCATCCTCAATCACCCGGCCGGTGCACGTTTTGGCGGCGGATTGGACCTCGCGCATCAGCCCATGGGCGTGGGCGCGGTGGGTCGGGTCGGCCATGATCGACGCGGT
>CBDUNP010000216.1:0-5618 GCA_965368605.1 uncultured bacterium
TGAGCAAAGGGTACTCGCTGGCGGGGCTGCGGTTTGGGTACGGGCTCGGCCACAGAAACCTGATCGAGATACTCGACAAGGCCCGGGACAGCTACAACACGGATGCCCTGTCGCAGGCGGCGGCGGTGGCGGCGCTGAAGGGCCGGGCACAGGCCCGGGTGAATTGCGAAAATGTCGTCCAGGAGCGCCGTCGGGTCGGCGATGAGCTGGCGAAGCTGGGGTGGTGGATATGGCCCAGCGATACCAACTTTATCCTGGCGAAACCCCCCGAATCCGGCCAAAACGCCAAAGAAACCTACGAATCGCTCAAGCAGCAAGGCCTATTCGTGCGATACTTCGATCAGGACCGCCTGCGCGACAAGCTGCGGATCACGATCGGGACGCCGGAACAGAACGACACCCTGCTGCGGACCCTGACCGCCCGGCCATAACACGCATACGAGAATTACATGCCAGCACGCACCGCCAACATCACGCGCAAGACCAACGAGACCGACATCACGGTCGATTGGAATCTGGACCCGCAAAAGTCCGGCGACTATGCCAACAAGACCGGCGTGGGGTTCTTCGACCACATGCTCGACCACGTCGCGCGTCACGGAAAGTTCGGCCTGAACATCTCGGCGAACGGCGACACCCACATCGACGACCACCACACCGTCGAAGACGTCGGCATCGTCATGGGACAGGTGCTTGAAAAAGCACTCGGCGACAAGAAGGGCATCGAGCGTTACGGGTTCGCATCCGTCCCGATGGACGAGGCGCTGGCCCGGGTGAGCATCGACCTTTCCGGGCGGGCGGCGTTGGCGTTTGACGTCACGTTCAAGGACTCGTTCGGGAAGATCGGCACGTTCGACAACCAGCTTGTCCGCGAGTTCTTCAACGCCATCGTCAACGCCGGCAAGTTTAACTGTCACATCGAGGTGCCGCGTGGCGACAACGACCACCACATCGCCGAGGCGATCTTCAAGGCCTTTGGTCGGGCGTTGCGCCAGGCGGTCAACGTGACCGGCGACGACGTCCCGAGCACGAAGGGTTCGCTGTAGTTACGGTTTTGATCTTCACAAACAAAAAAGCCCACGTTCTGTGAACGTGGGCTTTTTTGTTATTAGATTGATTTGCGGATTAACCGGTGGCCTTGAATTTGCTTCGTGCGCGGGCGATGCCGCGTTTGTTGGAGGCGAGGTGCTCGAGGATGTGGTGGATGGACTCGGCCTGGTCGGGCTGGCCGATGGCCTGCGCGATCTCGCCGGGGGACAGGGCCTGACCCGGGTTGCCGGTCAGGTGGCCGACCGCCTTGCTCTGGATATCCAGCACGGTCGCGGCGGCTTTCTTGCCGGCCTCGACGCCGGGCTGGTGGTAGGCGTTGATGTTCACGAGGGTCGCGTAGAAGCCGACGGCCCGTTCGTAGAGCGCGATGAACGCGCCGAGCGTGCGGGCGTCAAGCTTGTCGGCGGTGATCGTCACGGAATCCCGGCCGGACTCGAATAGCGCCTGACGTGTGCCCTGCCAGAAGCCGTTGAGGTAGTCGCCGGACGACACGCCTTGCTCGACTTCAAGTGACGACGTCTTGCCCGGGCGGGGGGTGTCCTGCAACACAACGATGAAGTTGGCGAAGAAGTTATTCAGCCCGTCGCGGAGCTGCTGGACGTAGGCGTGCTGGTCAGTCGAACCCTTGTTGCCGTAGACGGCGATGCCCTGGTTGACGGTGTTGCCGTCCAGGTCGTGTTCTTTGCCCAGGCTCTCCATGACCAGTTGCTGGAGGTAGCGAGACAGCAGCAGCAGGCGGTCTTTGTAGGGCAGGACGACCATGTCTTTCTCGCCCCGGCCATTGGTGGCGAAGTGCCACATCAGCGCGAGCAGGGCGGCGGGGTTCTTGCCGGTCTTGGGCACGCGGGTCAGCGCGTCCATCTTCGCTGCGCCGTCGAGGAACGCCTGGATGTCCAGGCCCTGCAGCGCGGCGGGGAGCAGGCCCACAGCCGACATCACGCTGGTGCGTCCGCCGACCCAGTCCCACATGGCGAAGCGTTTGATCCAGCCTTCACTTTCAGCGGTCTTATCCAGGTTCGAGCCTTCACCTGTCACGGCCACGGCCTGTTTAGCGAAGTTCAATCCCTTGTCGGCAAAGAACGACTGGGCCAGCAGCATCCCGTTGCGTGGTTCAGGGGTTCCACCAGACTTGGAGATAACCACGGCCAGGGTTGATTTAAGCTTTGCACCCAGCGACACCAGCACGCGCTCGATCCCGTCGGGGTCGGTGTTGTCGATGAAGTGGACCTTCATCTTGTCACGCTTCGTCCCCAGGCAGTCGGCGACCAGCTGCGGCCCCAGCGCCGAGCCGCCGATGCCGATCAGCAATAGGTCGGTGAACTTCGCCGCGTCCGGCGGGGTGATTTCCTTGGTGTGGATCGCCTTGGCGAACGCGGAGATCTCGCTGACGCTGTTGCGGATCGCGTTGGCGATGTCGTCGTTGGGCGCCAGTTCCGGGGCACGCAGCCAGTAGTGGCCGACCATCCTGTTTTCATCGGGGTTAGCGATCTCGCCGGCTTCGAGTCGATCCATCGCGGCGTAGGCCTGGTCGATGGCGGGCTCCATGTCCTTGAAGAACGTGGGGCCGAAGCTGATGCGCGAGATGTCCAGGCTGATACCCAGGCCCGGGCACTTACAAAGATGGTCTTGATAGCGTTGCCAGAGTGTGTTGCCGTCCATGGTTTGCTTGTCTGTCGTGGGGAATGGGATGGAATCGTGGTTCTGCAGGGCAGCGCTCATGGGTCGGCTCCGGTTAGATGTGCCTGGGGCGTCCAGGGCGTTGGATCGTGGGCTATCCAAGCAACATCGGCCGAATCCGGGTCACAATCGAAGCGCCTCGTTATCGGGCTGGACCGTCAGGCGGTAGCGGACGTTGGCGGCGGGGTCGTAGAGCTCCAGGGAGATGACCCGGCGTGCCCGGTCCGGCTGGAGGAACGTGCCGGTGGGGAAGGGCTCGCGGTGCCGGTTGACGAAGGTCGCCAGATGAAGCTGGGGGTTGTCCCCGATTTCTACGGTCTCGGCCTGCTGGACGTACTGCTGATTCAGCCAGAGCTGCATCCCGGCGTAGCTCGTGGCGGTGCGGTTGGTCAGCTTAATGTGGGAGCCTTCACGGGTGACGACGATGTCCAGGTCCGGCCCGTACTCGGACAGGCCGGGGTATCGCAGGGCGGCCAGGGCCTGGGCGGTCGGGTCGTCCAGCACGGGCTGGTCCTGCTCGCAGCCGGGCAGGGCTAGAAAACTGGCCACGCCCAGCAAGAGGGTGAGCAGGGCTCGGTATGGATGATTGAGTGCGTTCACGTCTGGCTCCTTGCCTGATGAAACCCGGATCGGGTGTGTGTCTATAATGACCGCCATGCCGAGACTGGGCAAACTCCAACTCGACGCCCCTTTCTTCCAGGCCGGCCTGGCGGGGTATTCCGACGGCGCGATGCGTATGGTCGCCCGCCGGCACGGCTGCCCGTACTGCGTGACCGAGGCCCTGCTGGACCAGTTCCTGATCCAGGGCGGCAAGGGGCTGAAGTCCGCCGAGCTGGACGATGAGGACCACCCGATCGCCGGACAACTGATGGGATCGCACCCTGACGATATCGCAGCGGGGGCGAAGGTGCTGCTTGGGCTGGGTTATGACGTGATCGACGTGAACCTGGCCTGCCCGGTCAAGAAGATCAAGAAGAAGAGCCGAGGCGGGCACCTGATGTCGGTCCCGGACGAGGCGACAGCGATCCTGGACGCGGTCAAGCAGGCGGTGGGCGACCAGGTGCCCTGCACGGTCAAGCTCCGCCGGGGCAGTGACGATTCTCCCGAGGCGTTGGCGAACTTCCACACAATCTTTCAGGCGGTAATCGACCTGGGCTACGCCGGGGCGGTGGTTCATGGGCGCAGCGTCGAGCAGAAATACTTAGGCCCTTCGAACTGGGACTTCCTGCGTGCGTTGACGGATCAGTACGGAAACGTCGAAGGCTTCACCATCGGCGGGTCCGGCGATATCTGGCAGGCGTCGGACATCTTCCGCATGATGGAACAGACCGGCGTGAAGTTTGTCAGCGTAGCACGGGGCTGCATCGGCAACCCCTGGGTCTTCACGCAGGCCCGTGCGATGCTGGCCGGTGACATCGAAGGCGCAACGAAAGCCCCGACGATCTATCAGCAACGCGACGTGCTGCTGGAGCACTTCCAGCTCTCCGTCGCGCTGCACGGCGAACACCTCGCCTCGCGACTGATGCGCAAGTTCGGGATACGCTTCAGCCGACACCACCCGCAGGCGGAAGAGGTCAAACAGGGCTTCATCGGGGTGATGGGCCTGCCGGCGTGGAACGCGGTGCTCGACCGGTATTACAGCGAAAACGGGCCGGGCGTCAGCGGTGAAGATGCGTTGCCCGAAGAGGCCGAGGAGGCGCAGACGGCGGACTGCGGGATGTGACCGGGACAGATTGTTTCACGAAACGGACTTATTTTTTCCAAAGGAAGTGGTTGATGCGTAAGCAAGCATGGTTGATCGGTCTGGTGGCATTGGTAATGGTGGGTTGTCAGTCCGGGCAGACGAAGATATCTGCCGACGGGAGCTACCCCAGGCCGGCGTATCAGGCGGGGATCGCCGGGTGGTCGGTTGAGAATCGGCCGATCATGGTGCGTGTCTACGGCAGCGGCAAGGATGTTGTGCTGCTGATGGCGGGGATCCACGGCAACGAGGCGGCCGGCATCCCGGTCATGGAACGGCTGGGCAAAGAACTGGTCGCCAATCCGGAGTTGCTGGCCGGACGGACGGTGGTGATTATGCCCGAGGTGAACCCTGACGGCGTGAAGGCCAATATCCGCCGGAACGTCAACGGCGTGGACCTGAACCGCAACTTCCCGGCTGACAATTTCGACGCCAGCAAGAAACACGGCGAGGAACCCCTGTCCCAGCCCGAATCCCGCGCGATCCTGGCGACGATCGAGAAGTACAAGCCCAACCGGATCGTGACGTACCATCAGCCATTGAAATGCATCGACTACGACGGCGAAGGTGCGCAGGCGTTGGCCGAGGCGATGGGCGAACACACAGACCTGCCGGTCAAGCGATTGGGCGGTCGGCCCGGGTCGCTCGGGTCATACTTCGGGATCGATCACAACATCCCGTGCATCACCTTCGAGATGCCTAAGAACGCAACGGGCAAACCCAGCGAAGAGCTGTGGGACCTGTACGGCCCGGCCACAATCGCCTCGGTCGTGTATCCCAAGGCGGTCCCCGACAAGTTCGCCACGTTCGGCAAGTAAGTCAGGGGTCGATCAGGAACAGGTCCTGCAGATCGTGTTCCAGTTGATGGCCAGCTTGTCCGCGCCCCCGGCCATCGAGATCTGGAATCTTCGCGGCATCGGCGGCGTATAAAAAGCCACCCACCAGCGTGGACAACACAAGCAGGGTGCCAAGCCCGGTGATCAGCTGCCGCCTGAGCGTTGGCTTGGGAGATGACGCGCGGAACAGCCGGGCGATCACGCTGCAGACCCAGCCCCAGTTCAGCGCCAGGTGCAGCAATGCTGTGGCGAGGATCATCATCGCGAACCAGAAGTGGACATCCCCCCAATCGTGTCGGGTCATCCCCCAGACC
>CBDUNP010000217.1:0-5597 GCA_965368605.1 uncultured bacterium
GATGCCGATCTCCAGATTCTCGATTCCGTTGTAGAGCGGCAGGTAAAGCTGATACTCGTGCATCCCTTTGGGCGCACCCGAGACCAGCGTCGCCACACTCTGTGACTGTTCCTTGGGCCGACCCGCGCCGACCCACCGCCATTCGCCGTCGGCATCTTTCGCGTACAGGTCCAGCCCGCTCACCCCGGTCGAGGGCATGTGGTGCATGTCGAGCATCCCCGTGCGCAGCGACCAGCGTGCGGCGACGGTCGGCGAGTCCGTGACAAAACGCACCGACATCCCAGCCGAGTTCTCTGAGAGGTTCCAGACCGCGTCGCGCACAACGCCTTTGGCTTCTGCCGGGAACCGGTCGTAGGGGTGGGCGACGTCTTCCCACCCCTGGCCGTCGATCCCCAGCGCCAGCGCATCAAACCACAGCGTCTTGCCGTCCCCACTCTCAACGGCGGTCGATGCGTCCAGTGTGGCACCGGTTTGTGCGTTCGGCGTATCCGCAAAGGCGCACGCACTCAGTAGCATCGCTAACACGATCAGGTTTGATGGCCAATGGAAAGGTTTTTTCGACAACACGGACAACTCCTGTTTGGCGACTCGGGTGCACGGCGGCTGCCGAGCCGATGATATTCAATCCGTCAGTCTTGCCAGCAAGGCCTCAACCGCCCCGCCGCCGTCCTTAAAGCCCACGCTCAGAACCGGGCGGAGGATGGGGACTGCATGCGTTTCATCGATACCGGCACCCGCCAGCAAGGCCCCCCACTTCACCCAGTCTTTTTCCGTCACCACCAACGCATCGGCGCCACGCTGTTTGGCATCCTCCAGCAGCCGCTTCACCTCGTCGGGGGTATAGGCGTGGTGGTCATCAAAAGCATCGACGTGCAACACCTCCCCGGCGGCGGATCGGAGCATGTCTTCAAACGCTTTGGGGTTGCCGATGGCGCTGACGGCAGCAACTTTGAGCTGGCTCAAGTGGTCAGCGGGGAGCGTGCCGCCGTGACGGTCACGGAAGCCGGACCATGTTTGTGCCGCGTGTGCGGTTGAGGGTTGGCCGAAGAGCGCCTCGATCTGTCGATCCAGATTGGCCAGAGCTTCCGGGGGGACCAGGTCGCAGCGTGTCACGATCACCGCGTCCGCCCGCGCCAAGTTCCCCGGTGATTCACGCAGCAGGCCGCGCGGCAGCTGGTGCCCGAAAGCAAACGGCCGGGTGGCGTCGATCAATACCACATCCAGGTCGCGGTGGACCTGCCGGTGCTGATACCCGTCATCCAGGATGAACACGCTGGTCTGCGGGTGCTTCTCCAGCACGCGCCGCGCCCCCTCCGCCCGGTTGGGGTTCGGCTCGACCGGCACGGATGAACCCAGTTCACCGGCGATCTCCTGCGCCTCGTCGCTGGGCGTGCCGGTCGCGTCGGCCATGTACCCGCGCATCAGGACCGCGGGATTTTCGCCCTTATCCAGCAGGCGTTTTGTAAGCTCGATGACCATCGGCGTCTTGCCGGTCCCGCCGGTGGTGAGGTTGCCGACGCTGAGGACCGGCCGAGGCAGGCGTGCCGGCTTACGCCAGCCCAGATCAAACGACTTATTGCGCAACGCAATGGCCAGCCGATATCCCGGCTCAAGCACGCTTAAACCCAGCCTCGCCGCTTTGGCGGACAGGCTGCGGTCTTCGCCGGACATGATGTCGTACAGGCGTGCGTGGTTCATGTGGGTTCCGGCAGCACCCCCAGGGCGAATAGCGCGGGGACTATTTTACGCATCGGCAGACCGACGACGGTGGTCTCGTCTCCTTGGACGGTCAGGGGCCAGCCCGCCGCTTGGCGGTCGAACAGGTTGTACCCCCCCGCCTTGCCCCGCCAGTCGCCCGAGTCCAGGTACGTCGTCAACTGAACATCGCTCAGTGGGCCCAGGGTGACATCGGTACCGTCGACCAGGGTTTGGGGGGCATCCATATTAGACGACAGCAGGGCCGCCCCCGTCACCACGCCGTGGGTCTGCTGCATGAAGTGGCGGATCATCCGTTCGGCATCGTCCCGGTCGCTGGGCTGCCCGATCAGTTGGTTGTCCGTGCCCACGCAGATCGTGTCGGCGGCGAGGATGACCGAGTCATCGGGCACATGTCCCCGCAGACTCATCGCCTTCTGCCCGGCGAGTTGGCCCGCCAGGTCTTCAACCGTCTGCCCCACGGCCCCGACGGGCTGAGGCGGATCATCAAATGGCGGGTCGGCCTGCGTGAAGCGAAACCCCGCTTCGCGCAATAACTGCGCTCTGCGTGGGGATCGGCTGGCGAGGATGAGGCGGGGGGCGTCCCTGCGGTCAGGCATCCGGAGATTGTAATCGGGTCCGGCCGGTAGGGTCTGGGGTTTAGGGGTTGGGGTATAGCCGGAGGTGCCCAAGGTTTTTGGCTGGTCGCTCTCAACCTCTGACCAGACCCTATACCCTATACCCCAGACCCACCCCAACCCTTTTATCAGTATTGATATTCAAGGTTTGGCCAGACAGGCCCCGATAATCAATCACAGGGTTGGCCTGTCAGGTCGGCCAGCGACTTTCATGGACGAAAGGCTCGGCGTGCGTACGATCGCGATCATCAATCAGAAGGGCGGATGTGGCAAGACCACCTGCTCGATCAACCTCGCCGCATCCCTGTCTGCCAAGGGCAAACGCACGCTGCTGGTCGACATGGACCCGCAGTCCCATTGCGCGATGGGCCTGGCCGTCCCCGACGCACAGATCGAAAAGTCGATCGCCGACATGCTCCGCGTCGGGCTCGACGGGTCCATGGCCATGTCGGAAGTCACCTGGCAGATCGCGCGCAACTTCGACCTCGCCCCGTCTTCAATCACGCTCGCGGGCATGGAGGCCCAGCTTGCGACCGCACCCGACAAGGACCGTCGACTGGTGCAGGTGCTCTCGACCGTGCAGGATCAATACGACTTCTGCATCGTGGACTGCCCGCCGTCGATCGGCCTGCTGACCTTTAACGCGTTGCGTGCGTCGGATGAAGTGCTGATCCCGGTGGAGACCGGGTTCTTCTCGATGCAGGGCGCGGTGCGTCAGCAGCAGACGATCCAGATGCTGGCAAGACGGGCCGGGCATCACGTCCGGTTCAAGGTGCTTGCGACGATGTACGACGTGCGCACCAAGCTGGCACGTGAGATCCTCTCGGAGCTGAAGCGCCACTTCGACGAAGAGCTGCTGCCGATCGTCATCAACTTCAACAGCAAGCTCAAGGAAGCCGCCAGCTTCGGCCAACCGATCACCGAATACGACGCCGCCAGCCGCGGCATGCAGGACTTTGAACGCCTAACCGAGTGGTTGTTAGCAAACCCGCCTGCCCCGGCGCCCGCGGTGATGCCGCAGTTCGAGGAACCCGAGCACGCCCTGGCCTCGGGCGCGACAGCAACCACGACCACCACCGCCAACCACCCCGCGATGAGCCGCGCCGCCGAGCTGGTCGAACGGGCCCGCGCGTTATCGACGCGGACCGCCGAGTTGTCTTCGCGGCTGGCCAGCGACGACGACGCGCAGGCCGAGGGCTTCACCGCCCCCACCCCGCCGAAGCCCGAGCTTCAGGCCAACGACGCCCCCGCCCCGGTCACGCCGCCGGACAGTTACGAAAAGAAGCTCGCCGGGTTGTTTGGCGCACGCCACACCGCGCAGGGCCTGCTATTCATCCAGCCCAACGGCAAGGCCGCCAACGTCGCCATCGCCGGGGACTTCAACGGCTGGAACCCCGCGACCACGCAGCTGAAACGCGATGAGTCGCTGGGCGTCTGGCAGGCCTGTGTCACCGTGCCCCCGGGCCGGTACCGCTACCGGCTGGTCGTCGACGGGCAGTGGGTCCAGGACCCCTACAACAGCTACGTCGAGTCCAACCCGTTTGGTGAACTGAACAACATCGTCGTGGTTCAGTAATCACGCCACGCCGACACGCACGCCGGGGCTGTTTGAGGGAGTCACATACCCAACACCGAAAGTCCTATAATGTCGTGCCCTGGGGGTGATCCGGCATATTAACAAGCCGGATTCACGGTTCCGACGCTTGACCCGCGACTTTTCGACTGACTTTTTATTGATACGGCTTTCGTCATGGATGACACACGTACACAGCAGGCACTGGACCAGTTGGCCGACCTCTTCCTCACCGGTCAGGCCCCGGCCGCTGAGAAAACCACACCCGCCCCGACGGCGAACCCACCCCGCGCCGAATCCACGCGCGACGACTTGGCTGGCCCCGCACCGATCCGCCTGCGCCCCAAACTCACCGAAAAACCCAAACCCGCCCCGCCCGCCAGCTACACCCCGCCGATCAAGGGCGACCCCCCCCTGCGCCTCCAGCCCGATGACGACGACTCGCCCATCGCCACCATCGGCGAGGTCGAAGAACACCACGATACGCCCGAGTTTGCTGTTGACGACGCCGAACCCGATGTCCGTGACGACGAGGTCACGCCGGCGGTGGCGGTTGAAGCCGTCATCCTTGGCAACCTGCCGGGCCTAAGCGGCCCCTGGCTTACTCAATACGCACAGCTTCTCGCCCAACAGGAGGGCCCCGTCGCGATCCTCCACGTAGACGACGACCTGGTGGACCTGGAACTGGTCGAACCGACCAACAGCGACACGCCCAGCCGAGGCGTTTCATTGCGCATGCCACCGGGCGGCGGACAGATCGACCCGCGCTCGATCCTCGAAGCCATGCTCGCTTCATCCGATGCCCCCGCGCCGCAGACCGTGCTTGTCCACCTGGACCCCCAGCACGACGAGCAAGGTCTCGCCCGCGCCTTGTGCATCGACGACTGGACCCTCATGTGTGGCGCAGACGACCTGGCGATCGTCGGCGGCTACAAGATGCTCAAGAACATGGTCGAGAACCAGCCCGAGGTCGCCAGCAAGAAGCTGGGGCTGATGATCATGGGATCCGACCCCAAAGAAAGCCAGGACGCGGCACGCAAGTTCCAATCCGCTGCCGAGAGCTTCCTGAGTACGCCCGTTCAGCTCCTGGGCTGGCAGAAACAGATGGTGCCGGTCAACCTCCGACACCTCGGACGCTTCGAGGACATGGATGCCGTCTGGCCAAGGCTCGCCGAGTGGATTAGCCAGGTAGCCCCCGCAGAAGTAATCGACGAAGCCGCGCCGCCGCCCGCGCGGGAAACCACGCCCGATCCTGAGATCGACCCGCAGCCAGAGCCCGAGGTTCAAGCCCCCGCTCCCAAAGCCGATCTGCAGCCCAAGCCCATCGAAACCTCGGCGGCACCCGCGCCCCAGCCATCCAGGCCCAGGGCTACTGATCTCATCAGCGAGTTGGCACAGATCAGCGCCCGGCCGCGCCCGACGGTCACACCCCCGGTTCCCCCGGCTGCCCCGGTCTTTTCGGCCCCACCGCGCCCCGCCGAGTCGGTGCAGGCATCACGTCCACCTGTTCCACAACCCGCACCCGAACCTCAGCCCGTCATCGAAGACCAGCCCGCGCCTGCGGCTGTCGCCGAACCGGTCGCGCCGCCTACAGTTGAGCCAACCCCAACGGCGCAGCCACGACCCGCTCATGCCTCCGCCCCGACCACCGACGAGCCCAACCTGGTTGCGTTGCTCATGTCAGGCCACGG
>CBDUNP010000218.1:0-5557 GCA_965368605.1 uncultured bacterium
AGGCGTTTGATAGCATCAACGATGTCCTTGCGCTGTTGCCCGGCGTTGGGGATGCCGTTCGCCTGGGCCTCGGTCGCGACAGAGAGGGCGCCGCCGCCCGGGGTCACGTTCCAAAGCGTCCAGATATTGACGGTCAGCAGGACCGCGATGAGTGTCAGGACTGTGTTGAGGTATCGCAATGACTTCATGGACCGACTCCTTCTTCCCTGGGGTAAAGGTCTTCTATGACGATTACATCGACCAGAACGGGGACCGACTGAGGCTCCCGAATCGGACAACGATCAATTTTGTGTGTGCTTATCGGTCTGTGAGGGCGAGGCAATGCTCGGTCAGTAGGTGCGGACCGTGTTGACGGTATCAATACCTAATTCAGCCGCTTTAACAGCAGGCATGACGCCGTAGACCCGGCCGGTTGATTCGTCGTAGACCCAGCCGACCCCGGCAGCAGCCGTATCGGACACCGTCAGGCTGTCCTCAAATGGATTGATGGGCATCTTCTTGATGTAAGGCCCGTAGATGTGAACGCCATCGACCACCCCGACGTTGCCCGATGCATCGGTGCGGGCAAGCAGTACATTCCAGGCCGCGCCTAACTGCGCAAGTGAGGGGTAGGTGCTGTTGTGGTGCGCGTGATAGAGCTCGACCTGCGAACGGATGACCTGAAGCGAGCCTTTGAGGCTGCTGCTTTGTGCCGACTCCGAGGCGCTGGCGAATTGAGGGACCACCATCGCGGCGAGGATCCCGAGGATCACGACGACGATCAGGATCTCGACCAGGGTGAATGCCTGATTGATTCTCGTGGTGGGTTTACGGCGCTGAGTGGTTTGGACTGAATTCATGGCAACCTCGCCTCTCATAGATATCGGACCCGAGTAATCCGGAAAAAGGCCGTCCGGCTCGTTAGAGCCGGACGGCTGAATGATCTAACACTGTGTGGCGACTTAGTAAGTTTCCACGTCGTTGGTGGTGTCCATGTCCAGTGAAGTAGCCTTAGTAGCTTCCATCACGGCCTTGATTTCGCCGGTTGCTGCGGTGTAAACCCAACCCACACCCGCGGCGGCGTTGGCGACCACGTCAACCGTGGAGCTGCCTTCGAAGGAGTTGATCGGGGCCTGCTGCAGGTAGGGGCCCAGGTCGTTGTTGTTCAGGCCGTCACCCGCGGTGCCGTCCAGCTCGGTTGGGGCGATCAGGGCGGTCCAATCACCGTCGCCATCCGCGTTGTCCAGGCCGGCGGCGGGGTAGTTGCCGTTGTGCTGGACCTGATACAACTCAAGCTGGCTGCGGATGGTCTGAAGCTGAGCCGACAGGCTGGAACTCTTGGCCGATTCCGAAGCGCTGGTGAACTGAGGAATGACGATCGCGGCGAGGATGCCGAGGATCACGACGACGATCAGGATTTCGACCAGGGTGAAGCCCTTGGCCATGTGCTTACGATTCAACATAGAAACTCTCCTAAAACCTAAAGGTTCAACCAAAACCCACTTGCTCTTGAGCCCCACGCGGGCCCGGTGTGTTCGGTAAAAAACAACAATCCGTCCTAATTACCAACCCCCTCCGTGGGTTTGGCCAAACCCGTCGCCGGGCCTGCCTGTGAATCAATCGTCCAGTAATCGAGGTGACTTAACCTGTGATAGCCGTGATTCGTTTGTTTGATCGACGGCTCGGTGTCGTGACCCAAGAGGACGCTGACAGGGGTAACAGAACGATTCAGAGAGGAGCGATGCAATCGGTTATTGAAGTTTTATCCACGCGGCACAGACCGATAGCCTTGGCCGCGCGTTATAACCGGCACAGATTGACATTGGATAGCGGGGATGAATCACTGAGACAGAGAAACGCAGGGAAGAATAGAGCCGGACGCGACCGCGTTTATCTTGTTAATTTTTCTGTTCCTCTGTGTCTCTGCGGTCAAACCTGTTCGAGATGTGCCAGGACTCGGCCGAACAACTCGCGGGCCTCGGGGAAGGTAAGACGTTCGCGGGCCTCGTCGGCGGTCAGCCAGGCGTAGCCCTGGACCTCTTCGGGCTGTGGGGTGACGGCCGGGTCGTCGACGTGCCCGATAAAGAAAGTGACGGTCTTGTCGATCCGCTTGCCCTTCTTCTTGATGATCGTGTACCGCTCAATAAACTCCGGCGACTCGACCACCCGGCAGGCGGTGACACCGGTCTCTTCGGCCAACTCACGGGTCGCCGCCTGAATCGCGGACTCGCCCGGATCGGCGTGACCCTTGGGGAAACCCCAGTGACCTTTCATCTGGTGTACCAGGAGGTAGCGGGTGGTCCCGTTCTCTGTATGGATGGGGACGACACCAAAGGAAGCGTCTTTCATGGGTGGATTCCAAGTAGGTTTCGCAGCCAGTATTAACCGCCAAGACACGGAGATCGCCAAAGAAGTCGGCGAGGTTGTCCTGTTAGGTTATCACTCGCTGGTGTCGAGGACGGCCATGAACGCCTGCTGGGGGATGTCGACGGTGCCGACGCGCTTCATGCGGTCCTTGCCCTTTTTCTGTTTTTCCAGGAGCTTGCGTTTACGGGAGACGTCGCCGCCGTAGCACTTGGCGGTGACGTTTTTGCCGACGCTCTTGATCGTTTCGCGGGCGATGATCTTGCCGCCGATCGCGGCCTGCAGGGGGATCTCAAAGAGGTGGCGGTCGATCTGCTTCTTGAGTTTCGTCAGGAGGAGTCGGCCGCGCTGCTCGGCTTTTTCACGGTGGACAATCACAGAGAGCGCATCGACGGCGGTGCCGTTGACGAGGATATCCATCTTCACGAGGTTCTCGGATTGGAACCCCTTGAGCTGGTAGTCCATCGTGCCGTAGCCGCTGGTCATGCTCTTAAGCTTGTCGTAGAAGTCGTAGATGATCTCGGCCAACGGGAGGTCGTAGTCAAGAATCTGGCGGGTCTCGGAGAGGAACTGTTGCTTACGGTAGATACCGCGGCGTTGCCCGCAGAGCTTCATGATCTCGCCGATGCAATCTTTAGGCGTGATGATCTCGACAGCGACGAGGGGCTCGCGGATCTCCTTGATCTGCGAGGGGTCCGGGAGGTCGGCGGGGTTGGTGATCTGGAAGACCTCGCCGTCAGACTTGAGGATCTCGTAAGTCACCGTGGGGGCGGTCTGGACGATGCCGACCTTGCCCTCGCGTTCCAGGCGTTCCTGCACGATGTCCATGTGGAGCATCCCCAGGAACCCACAGCGGAAGCCAAAGCCCAGCGCTTCGCTGCTGGTGGGCTGGTAGGTGAAGCTGGCGTCGTTGATGTGCAGCCGGCTGATGGCGTCGCGCAGCTCGTCGAACTCGGTGTCGCCAGACGGGTAGAAGTCGCAGAAGACCATCGGGACGGGTTCTTTGTAGCCCGGCAGCGGTTCGTCCGCCGGATCGAGCTCGCGTGTGAGCGTATCGCCGATGTTCACGTCATCAAGCGTTTTGATGTTGGCGACCATGTACCCGACCTCGCCGGCGTGCATCGGCTGCTTGTAGGCGGTCATCTTGGGGGTGAACTTGCCGACCTCGGTGATGGTGAAGGATCGGCCGGTGCCCATCATCAAGACCTTGTCGCCGGCGGAAAGCTTGCCGTTGAATACCCGGAAGTAAACAACGACGCCGCGGTAGTCGTCGTAGATGGCGTCGAAGATGAGTGCCTGGGTCTTGGCGGTGGGGTCGCCCTTGGGCCCGGGGAGTTTCAGACAGATGGCGTCAAGCAGTTCCTTCACGCCCTGGCCCGTCTTGGCGGAGCAGAAGATGGCTTCGTCCGCAGGGAAGCCCAGGACGTGTTCGGTCTCGATCGCGATGTCTTCAGGCATCGCGGAAGGCAGGTCGATCTTGTTGACGACGGTAATGATTTCCAGATTTGACTCGACCGCCATGTACGCATTGGCGACGGTCTGGGCCTCGACGCCCTGGGTCGAATCGACGACGAGAACCGCCCCTTCGCAGGCCGTGAGGGCACGGGAGACCTCGTAATGGAAATCGACGTGGCCGGGCGTGTCGATGAAGTTGAGCATGTACTCTTCGCCATCGACGGTGTGCTTGACGGTGACGGCGGAGGCCTTGATGGTGATGCCGCGTTCGCGTTCCAGCTCCATATTGTCCAGGGTCTGCTCGCGGGCCTCGCGGTCGGTGACGGCACCGGTCCCCTGAAGCATGCGGTCAGCGAGGGTGCTCTTGCCGTGGTCGATGTGGGCGATGATGCAGAAGTTACGGATATTCATGGTCAACCGGGCCTGGTCTATCTGGGGGTGGCTCCGCAGGTGCGGGGCTTAGAGCCGTGCATTCTAGCAGGGTTGGGGCCAGTTAGCCCGTCCCGGGATCGTCCGAGACGGCCTTGAGCAGCCGGGCGATATCGCTGGGGGTCGCGCCGGCCTGGGTCAGCGTCTGGCTGAGGTTGGTCAGCATCCGCCCGGCCCCAGCCCGCCCACGCCCGTGGCGGACCGCCCCGACGTCGATCAGCCGGGCCTGATCCTGGCCGTCGATCACGATATTGCTGGCCTTGTGATCGCGGTTGAACCAATGCCCCGCTATAAGCTGACCGGTCAAACGCCCCGCCGCATCCAGGACGCGCGACCGCCGTTCGGGATCGGTCAGGTGCCCCTGGTTAAAAAGATTATGCAGGCTGATCCCCATCTGGGGCGTGGCGAGCCAGAGATGAATCCCCACGCCGACAGGCTGCTCGCCGGTCGCGATGATCGGCACGACCGGGATGCCCGCCGATTCCAGCCGCCCAGCCATACGGCTTTCACGCTGTCCGGGGTGCATCCCGAGGCCGGCGGCGATGCGCTGGCGCAGTGGGTTATGCTCGAATCGTTTAATGACAAACGATCGCCCGTCGGGCGCGTCGATGCGCCAGACCCGGCTGCGGGCGTCGTGCTTGTAGACCTGCACCGGTTCACGATCGAGCCAGGCGGGGTCGAATCCGGTCTCCATAAGTAGAGGTTAAGGGGGATCAACCCGCTGGGGCAAACAACGCGGGCTTTCGCGGGCTTCATGAATCTGCGACAATCTTCTGCTTATGGGTGACTACTGCATCAAAGACGGGTACGAACACCGGACGGTCAACGCCACCATGGAGGCCGAGGCGGGGGACTACTGGGACCCCAAACGGCTGCGCCTGAGTCACTACGCGCAGTGGCACGCCTACGACCGCGCGGCACAGCTCGTCAAAGACCACCAGCTCAAGACCGTGCTGGATGTCGGCTGCGGCATGGGTCACAAGCTGATGGGCATGATCGCCCCGCTTGCCGAAGTGACCGGGGTCGAGCAACCGACCGCCGCGGCGAAGGCGAAAGAGCTCTTCCCAGAAGGCCGATTTGTCAGCGCCGACCTGGAACGCCCGGACGAGACGGGGCTGGGTACGTTCGACCTGCTGCTGTGTGTCGACGTGATCGAACACCTCCTGGACCCTGACATCCTGCTTCGTTTCATGCGGTCGCACTGCCATGATGGTTCGTATATCCTGCTCTCGACGATCGAGCGGGACGTGCGCCGGGGCAAGTCGAACATGAAATCGACCAAGGCGGAGCACGTCCGTGAGTGGAACCTTGATGAGTTCGGCCGCTATCT
>CBDUNP010000219.1:0-5528 GCA_965368605.1 uncultured bacterium
TACATCACCGCGATCTACTACACCCGCCCCGACCACAGCATCCTCTGGGCGACCCCCGAAACGGAAGTCGATATCGGCAGCGATGTCCTGACCCGCCTTAATCAACACGCCGACGTATTTGAAGACTCCGTCACGTCACAGTCGCCGATTTATTCCAGCTCGCACACCGGTTTAGCCGGCGAGCCGTGCTTTGAGTTTTATGTCCCTGTCTTCGACCGAAAAAAACTGCTGGGCACGTTTGTCATCTCCTACCCCAGTTCCCACTTGCTCCAGCACATCATGGATCAACCCGTCCTGCAGGGTTACAGCGCCGAACTTATTGGGGATGACAACCAAAGAATCTACCGAACGCTCCCGTCCGAGATTGAAGACCCCCGGCTAAGCGGGGTGATCGCCTTGTCACGGCCGGACAACGGCATGTCGCTGCGTCTCACCCGGTACAAGTCATCTTTCTGGGACACAGAAACACAGGTCCTGGTGGCGATCAGCTTCTCGCTCATCTGCGGGATGGGCCTGGGGCTCTGGGCGTTGAGCCGGCAGATATCCGAACGTGTCCGGATCGAGCGGGCGCTGTACGTTGCCAACACCGACCTGGAAAACCGTGTGACCGAACGGACCCGCGCGCTCAGTGAGGCCAACGCCAAACTCGCCGACGAGATGGCCGAACGCCAGGTCGCCCAGGACGCGGCCCGGCAGCACCAGGACCACCTGGCACAGATCGGCCGGGTCAGCACGATGGGCGAGATGGCCGCGGGCCTCGCGCACGAACTGCACCAGCCCCTCGCCGCCATCACCAGCTACGGCCAGGGCTGCCTGCGGATCCTCGATAACCCCTCGCCCGATATGCAGCGCATCGTTCACGCCGTCTCAAACATGAATGAACAGTCCACCCGCGCCGCCGACATCATCGACCGCCTACGCACCTTCCTCACCCCGGACAGCTTCCAGAAAACATCCCAGGACCTCCGCTCGCTCATCGAAGAGTCCGTCGGCTTCGTGGAGCCGGAACGTAAGCAGTGCGGGGTTAACCTTTCCATCGATATCAACGAGCACGTCCCGCCCGTGCTGGCCGATCGGGTGCAGGTGCAGCAGGTGCTGGTGAACCTTTTGAAAAACGCTTTCGAGTCGCTGCAAGATCAAGGCCCGGATCAACGCAACGTCACGATCAACGTCGAGCTGATCGACCACCACGAAGCCCGTGTCGCGGTCCACGACACCGGCCCCGGTTGCGAACCGGATGTCCTCACGCTCATCTTCGAGCCCTTCGTCAGTACCAAAACCAAAGGCATGGGCATGGGCCTGTCCATCAGCCGAACCATCATGGAAGCCCACAACGGCCGACTCTGGGCCGAGTCCAACCGCGGCCAGGGCATGACCTTCTTTTTCACACTACCGATCGCAGACTCGGAGCCTGCCGAAGACGCCTGATCCATTCGGACAGTCTTCTTCTATCGCGGTTCACCACGCTCCTCATTACTCACCGATTGCCTGCCGGTACTCAAGCGAATCTATCTCAACCGTGTACCCGCCCGTTTGAAAACGGTTACGCACATACACCAGCCGCACGCCGACGTCTTCCCCGCTCCCTGATAGTGGATAGGCCCTCGTCTCGCCCGGCTGCAGCACCGGTTGTAATCTCGGCGGCTCACCGCCTGCTTCTTGCCGACGCTCCAAGTCATCCGCCAAAACCGCGACCAACATCTCCGGCTCATCACCGAACTGAACATAGAGCCGCAACGCCCGCCGAACCCCGCCGGACGGATACGCATGCCCCGCCAGGTTCGCAAGCACAAGCGACAGTTCCCCGCTGTCTTGCTCTTCAAACTTCATCACGATCCCCGACCGCAACAACGCAACGTCGCGCCGCGCGCCCCACAGGTGTTGCCCCTCCGGCATATGGCAATCCACGCACGACTCAAACGCCTCGCCCTCAACCCGCTCGACCGACCCCGGCGGCCACGTCGAGGGGCGGTAGCGGGGGGCCTGCGTCCAGGTATCCCATTGTGCCCCGGTCTGCGCGTGGCAGGTCGTGCAGCTTGTTGTCACAAACTCCGTCAGGCACGCCCCGGCCTCGGCCGAGGTATCCGCTTCCGTGGGCTCGTGACACGCCACGCAGGACAACCCCTTACGCCCCACAAAGTCGTACACCCCCGGCTGACGTGTCGTCGTATCCACCGTCGGGAGGACCAGGTGCGACAAACTGTTCGCGTGGGCCGTGCCCGACCATGCCGTATGAATCGGCTCGTGACACGCCACGCACGCGCTATCGCTGAACTTAGCCTCGGGCTGCCGCCCCGTGTGGCAGGTCATGCACCGGTCCACCAACACACCACCGAAGCGCACATACTGGGGTTGTGCATAAACCGAACACAATTCCGTCGACAGCCCCGGCCGGTGTTGATCGATCCAACTCAGCACCACCTGCTCGCGCTCCCCGATCGGCGTGTCGCGCATCGGCAGACGCTCGATCGCGCCCTTGCCGCTTAACGTTTCGAACGCCGTCGAACGGACGCGCCAATCGGTGTCGCTGGCCAGCACGATCAACTCGGTATCGCTGGCCTGCGCGCAATACGCCGCCCGCGTTAACGGGTCAACATCTAATAAGGCCCCCGTGTTTGCCGTCCGCCCCGTCCCCGTCGGCCTCCATAACCAGACCACCACGGCCAACACCCCCAGGATCACACACACCAGCCCCGCCTTGCCGACGCCGGCACCTTTTGCAGATACACCTTTCTTCCTGCTGTGCATCCCCGTATAATACCGAGCATTGCAAGCGACACGATCTAACCCGATCGCAAGCAGAATTATCATAACCGGGACGCTGATTATCCTGGTGATAAGCGCTGTCGTCTGCGCACACAGCGAGCCGCCCCCTCCGCCAGCACCGCCGCCGCCTCCGCCCGGCCCGCCCCCGAGACTGCTCGAAGTCGTCGAGCCTTTGCGCTGGTCCTGGCTTCATTGGTGGGAAGCCAACCGCAGCCTCTACCTCAACCCCGACACGCAAAGCGGCGCCCCGCAGGCCGCCAGCCAGGAAGCCCTTAACGACCTGCGTGCCCAGGCAACGGCAGGCCTGATCGCGATGATGGACGATCCTGAAGAAGAGCCCCGCGCCGCCGCCGCACTCGCGCTGGGCCGGATCGGACACGCAGAGGACCTCGAGAGCATCAAGGCCCTCGCCTCGCTCGCTCAGGACGATCCACATGAATACATCCGCGCCCGCGCGCTGCTTGCGATCGGGATGATCGGCGGCGATACCCCTGAATCCTTCCTCCTGGAATACGAACCGCCCTCGTCACACCTGCGAGCCTCGACGCTGCTGGCCCTGGGGCTGTTGCGCCAGCCATCCGACCGCGTTACGTCACGTCTCTACGATGACCTGGATTCCGGCGACGCCGCCGCACGCAACGCCGCTTGGTGGGCCCTGTCTCAACACCCCGACCCGGACGTGCGCGAACGCGCCATCGGACTCATCCGCAGCAACCGCAGCCCCTGGCTGGTCAGCGGGGCGTTGCTGGCGTTGGGTCGCGCCGCCAGCGAAGCGGGGGATCGGCTTGTGGTACTCACACTTCTCAACGACGACACGATCCGGAGCCTCCCCGCGTGGTCGATGCTGGCGCAGGTCAGAACCGCCAAGCCTAAAATCATCGAACGGGTCGAACGCGGGGGCACCGTCTCCGACGGGCGGGGCGGCCGACAAATCGATCGCTCACAGGTCAGCCGCTGGATCAGCGAACACAAGCGCGTCTTCGTCCACGAGCCTACGCCGATCCCCGTCGGCGCCATGCCCCCGGACTACAAACGCCTCCGCCCGGTCACCGGCATCGAAGACATCTACCTCTCTCGCCTGCGCAGCTCCGCCGCGATCGCGCTGGCGGGGGCCGACGACCCCGAGCTGGCGGTCCGGGCCCTGACACGCCTGCTCGAAGAGCACAGCAACGAACACAACACCGCCGCCCAGTGCTTCGCCCTGATCAGCCTGGCAGAAATCGGTTCGCCCAAGAGCCTGGAAATCCTGCTAGAGATCGCCAGCAGCAAGGACGGCCGACGCAGCAAGAGCCAGAGAAACCTCGAGTCCCCACAGCGCGGCTTCGCGATGATCGGCCTGGGCCTCTACGCACGCTCCCAGTCCTCTACGCAGGGGCCTTACGACCGCCCCGGCTATGAACAGGCGTTGGCGATGCTTCAGGAACGTCTCGCCGACAAACGCGAGAAGCTCGAGGCCCGCACCGCCGCGGCCGTCGCGCTTGGGTTAAGCGGGCGCACCGTTAACCTCAAGCTCTTGATCGGCGGCCATGAGTCGTTCGATGAAGCCAACCCGCTATTGGGCGGATACGTACTGCTCGGCCGGGCGCTGCTGGGCGACATCAACGTCATCGAACCCGCCCGCGCCGCCCTGGAACGCAAGCCCCATCACGACAAGACCACCGACCTGCTCGCCCGCCGCGCAGCCGTCCTGGCGATGGGCGTCGCCGGCACCAACGAAGCCATCCCGCACCTGATCTGGGCCTGGGACCAACCCTACTACGTCAACCGCGAAGTCATCATCGCGCTGTCGCTCTGCGACGCGCCCGGCGTTGCGGTCCATCTGATCCCACGACTCACCGGCGATGCGAATCAATACGAACGCGCCTTCATGGCCGAGGCCGTCGGCCGACTGCTTAACTCTGACACCCTCCCGCCGCTGTCCGCCTTCCTGATCGGCAGCAACTTCACCATGAAGAACGGCCTGCTGGACCCGATCCGGTTCCTCGAAAACCAGTTCATGTACGAATACCTGATCCCCGAGTTTGAGGAGGTCTGGTATTGATCGCGACACTCGCGCTGCTGATCCTCTCCGCCTTCGCCAACCCCGCCGCCGAGCTCGACCGGCTGGCGCTCTCCGGCCGCGCAGACCCGCAGGCCGTCGCGCAGACGCTTCAGGCCGGATTGGATGAACTCACCGGCGACACCCGCCCCCAACAATGCATGAACGCCTTCCTCGCCGGCGAGCTCTACCGCAAGGCCGACGCCGTCGCGCCCGACTTAAACTATCAACAACAGGCCCTCGAAACGTTCCGCGCCATGCGCGTCGATTTTCTGGACCTGCCCACCGGGGCGTTGGGCTACATCGGCGAGGCCCGCGTCCACCTGCAGAACAACGACCCGCAGCAGGCCCTGGCCGTGCTCGCGCCGCTGCTGGACTCACCCGGCGTCACAAAAATAAAACGCCTGGCAGAACTCGAATCACTCCAGGCGCTGCTGCTCATCGAACCCGGTCGCGCCATCGCACAGGCCCGACAATACGGCGAGCCCGCACACTGGTTTCTCGCTCAAGCCTTCGCCAAGCAGGGCGACACGGACGAAGCCCTGACGCTGGCACGCAGCGAGCCGGTCATTGCCTCGGCCCCGCAGCACGAGCGCCTGAAACTCATCGCCGACCTCGACGCGTTGAACGACGCCGAACGGACCGCCTGGGCGCAGTCGCTGGTGTGGGCAGGCCAGAACGACCAGGCACTTGCCGTCCTGCAAGAACACGCCCCGACGGAATC
>CBDUNP010000220.1:0-5523 GCA_965368605.1 uncultured bacterium
TGACCACGCTGCTGCCCTGCGGCTGGCTGTATGCCTACGCCGCCGTCGCCGCCGGCACCGCAAGCCCGGTCTACGGCGCGTTGACGATGGCGGTCTTCTGGCTGGGCACGGTCCCGGCGCTCGCGGCGCTGGGCGCAGGCGTGCAGAGCCTCACCGGCGTGCTCGGCCGACACATGCCCGCCGCCACAGCGATCCTGATCGTGCTGGTCGGGCTTTTCACCGTGTTCCAGCGTGTGGACCTCTCGCCCGCCGTCTACGCGCAGACGCCCGCGTCCCTTGCCGACCAATCCACCGAGCAGGCGGCGGCCACCTTGAAGCAACTCGGCGAGCAGACGCTACCCTGTTGTGTAGAAGATGCCGACTGACACCACGACACAAACAGACGACACGCAACCCCCGGCGCAGGCGGTGGGTGAAGGCGTCGCGTGTTCACACTGCGGGCTGCCGGTCCCGCGCGGGCTGATCGATCAAAGCAAAGAGCATCAGTTCTGTTGCCACGGCTGCGAGGCGGTGTTCGCCGTCATCCATCAGATGGGCCTGGACTCGTACTACCGCGTCAAGCAGCGACAAAGCGATCAGACCCAACCCGCCCGCACCACCGGCGCAGGCTACGCCGCGTTTGACCACGACGCGTTTATTGAACGCTGCTGCATTGACCGTCCCGACGGCACACGCTCGACGTCGTTCTACCTGGAAGGCGTTCACTGCGCCGCGTGTCTCTGGCTGGTCGAGAAACTCCCCGGCGTCGTCCCCGGCGTGATCGAGTCACGGCTTAACATGCACAAGTCGCTGGTCCGCCTGACCTGGGACCCCAACCAGGCGGAGCTATCCAGGATCGCCTCGGCGTTAGATTCACTGGGCTACCCGCCGCACCCTGCACGCGACACCGCCGCCGACGAGATGGTCAAGAAAGAAAACCACGCCGAGTTGGTCCGTATCGGCGTCGCGGGGGCCGCGGTCGGCAACGCGATGATCCTGGCGATTTGTTTGTATGCAGGTGATTTCACCGGGATCCAGGACGAGTACCGCTCGCTGTTCCGCTGGGTCGGCATGGGCATCGCGCTGATCGCCCTGATCTGGCCCGGCTCGGTCTTCTTCCGCGGCGCGTGGTCCGCCATCCGCACACGCACGCCACACATGGACCTGCCGATCGGCATCGGCCTGGCGGCGGGGGGCATCGCCGGCGCGGTCAACACCGTGCGCGGGGTGGGGGAGGTCTACTTCGATTCGCTGACCGTGCTGGTCTTCCTCCTATTGGTCGGCCGGGCGATCCAACGCCGTCAGCAACGCCGCGCCGCCGACGCCGTCGAGCAGTTGTTCCGTCTCACCCCCGTCTCGGCCCGACGTGTCGATGGCGATGCCGTGACCGAAGTCCCGATCGAGGCATTAGAAAAGGGCGACGTTGTCGAACTGATCGCCGGCGACTCTACGCCAGTAGATGGCGAGGTGGTGCAGGGACAAAGCGATGTCGACCAGTCGCTGCTCACCGGCGAGTCCCGCCCCGTTTCGGTCACGCCCGGCGACCCCGTCCATGCCGGGAGCATCAACCTGACCTCGACGCTGCGCGTCCGCGTCCACGCCACCGGCGAACGCACCCGCGTCGGCGCTTTGATGGCACTGGTCGAAGAAAGCACACGCAACAAGGCCCCGGTCGCGCAGGCGGCGGACCGGCTGGCCGGCTGGTTTGTTACGGCCGTGATCGTGTTGGCGGTCGGCACGTTCAGTTTTTGGCTCATGCGCGACCCGGCACAGGCGGCGGGGCACACCGTCGCGCTGCTGATCGTGGCGTGCCCTTGCGCGCTGGGCTTGGCGACCCCGTTGACCCTCGCCGTCGCCATCGGCCGGGCGGCGCGACGCGGCATCCTCATCAAAGGCGGGGCCGCACTGGAACTGATGGCCCGACACGGCACCATCCTCCTCGACAAAACCGGCACGATCACGCAAGGGAAAACGACCCTCGTTCAATGGTTCGGCGACGCGTCCATCAAGCCCCTCGCCGCCGCGGTCGAATCCGCCTCTACCCACCGCATCGCCCGCGCCCTCGTCGATGCCGTGGGCTCACCCGATGCTGACATCAGTCTCTCCAACGTCTCGCAATCCAACGCAGGCGGCATCAGCGCCCAGGTCAATGGCCAACCGGTCCACATCGGCTCGATCGACTTTGTTTCACAGCACGTCCCATCCATCCCCGGCTGGGTTCAACCTCACATCCAGCAGATCATCGACGAAACGCATACCCCCGTCCTCATCGCGGTCGACCGGGAAGTCAAAGCTATCGCAGGCTTCGGCGACGCGGTCCGCCCCGACGCGCGCGATGCACTTGACCAACTCAACAAAATGGGCTGGCAACTGGGCATGGTCTCCGGCGACCACCCCGACGTGGTGCGCACCGTCGCGCACAGCCTGGGCCTCCCGCCCGACGACACCCACGGCGGCATCATGCCCGAACATAAAGTCGACCTGGTCCAACGCTATCTCGACAAAGGCCCGGTCGTCATGGTCGGCGACGGGGTGAACGACGCCGCCGCCCTCGCCGCCGCCAATGTCGGCATCGCGGTCCACGGCGGGGCCGAAGCCAGCCTCGCCGCCGCCGACATCTACCTCAGCCGCCCGGGCCTCACCCCGATCATCGGCCTGACCCGCGCGTCCAGGCAGGTCATCGCCGGCATCCGTCGGGGCCTGGGCGTGTCGCTAGCCTACAATGCCATCGGCGTCAGCCTCGCCGCGACCGGGATCATCAGCCCCTTGATCGCAGCGATCCTCATGCCCGTCAGTTCCCTGACCGTCCTCGCCCTGGCCGTCAGCAATCGCGCGTTTATGGATAAGGAAGCCCACCCGTGAGCGTCATCTACCTGGTCCTGCCATTAGCCATTCTGCTCGCGGGCCTCTTCGTCGCCGCCTTCATCTGGGCCACCCGCGCTGGCCAATACGACGACCTGGACAGCCCCGCCATGCGCATGCTCAACGACGAACACGATGCCGATCCCGACGGCGAAGCCTGACTTATACGCCCCCATTTTGATGCCGCGCAAAGCGACCGGGCAAGCAGATCAGAGGCCTTGCCCGCATGACTCACAGCCTGCTTTATCCGTGGACGTTAAAAATAAGTATTAACTTAATAACGTTTTTTAGGACTACGCGAAATCCCCACGCTTAGAGCGATTCGCATCATTAATGACCGTGTTTCTCGCGTCTCCCTCGCGCAGGCGGGGGTCCAGATGAAGGCCAAACTGGATACCCGCCTTCGCGGGTATGACGGATAAGAATTTTACGAAACGCTCTAATCAAAATGGGATGCGTATTACTTGAACCACTCATACATGAGCTGAGCCGATTCCGGGTCCTGCATTTGAATGACCCTGCGGCGCTGCTCGCTGGTGCCCAGGCGTTCATGTTTTTCAAGGAATCGCTGAATCCGTTCCCGGACAAGTTCATCGGTTTCGGTTTCAGCCAGAGCAGAGACATCGGCAACGACCTGCCGATACACCGGGTCGTCCACACGCACCGCCCATTCTTCATAGCATTGATCCGGGTTCCTGAATTGTCTGAGGGCGCTGGCGAGCCGGCGTCGGGGACCATCGAAAAAAACGATCCCCAGCAGGCGCATCGCTTCGGCCCGCGTGGCAGGTGATTCAGATGTCAGATAGTAGTGTGCTCGGCTTACAGCCAGCAACCCGATCTCACTGACGGTATTTTGGTAACGGTGGTGCCAGGCACGATGAGTCAGGATATCTACCAGTTGCTCTACAAATTCGGGTGAATAATGACTCGCGTCGGCGTTGTGGGTCACGATCCGCAACGCGGACTCTCGCAACACTTCATCATCCGACCCCAGCCAGTCGTCCGCGACCGCGATCCCCGCCGGGCCGGCATTCCCGATCGCAGTCTCGATGCTTTCTACCATGGTGTCGTATAACGCCTGAACGTCGCTGCCGTACAGCTTCGGCCTGAAGTTGGCGTGGTCCAGCTTGCCACGGATCAGCAACTCATGGAGGCGTTGTTCCAACAGAGGGACGTAGGGTGATGCACGGACACCGAGCGTTTTTATCGAGTTAGAACAGCCCTCTCGGATGTGTGGATCATTGCTGCCCAGGCCCTCGATCAGCTTATCGCGAGCAAATGAATCGTCCGTCACGGATTCAGATAAACTTAGATAGTAAATGACGTGCCCGTAGGGCGTGGTCATCCCCCTGCGTTGCAGTGCTCGCATCGAGGTATAGCCGCGTCGTGCCGCCAGGCGGGTCTGCCAGTGGGGCAGGGGGGATTCGTGGTAGCCGACTTGCTCGGTCTGCCTGAATACATATTTGAGGATTTCAGAGCGGGGTAATGGTTGGCGTATAATTCCTGAGGCAGGCATCCTACGTAGCGTTTCGTTGAAAACCCGGTAGCGCATCACCTCTTCTGTCGAGCGTGGCCACCATGGATACCCAATGAGCCACACCGTGGTCGGCACCGCGGCGCGTTGGAGTGTTTCGCCTTGCTGTAGCCGGTACTGCACCAGATCCACGTGCGGCCCGCCCAGCAGCATCAACAGGCCCAGCACCGTCGCCCATCGGCGTCGCGGGTGGCGGCGCAGCAGGTGCTCCGGCTTGGTGACGCTGTGCCCGCACTCCGGGCAGGTCAGCCCCGGTGAGCCCCGCATGTCGTACCGGCAGACCGGGCAGGCCGGCGTCTTGGAACGCCACCTCAACCACCGCGACAACACCAGAGCTAATCCAAGCACGCAAACCACCACCCACAGCCAGGGCAGGGCGGGCACCAGCCGGTTCAGCAGCCATTGAGGCAGGTCGTTCAGGTACATGGCGGTGTGGCCGTGGAAAAGTGCTCACTTATTAGGTTAGACCCGTGATTATATCCGTCACATTCCTGCACGTTGCAGCCAGCCGATTCTCAGCCCCGGGTGACGATTCGTGATAAAATAATCAATAGACTCCGATTTTCTGTCATATTTATATCTTGGCTGCGTCTTACCTTAGACAGCCCATGTTCAAAGGGGTGCTGAAATGAGAGAACGGCCCACGTCCGTCACCGTCCTGGCGATTATTAATCTTGTTTTGGCGGGTTTAGGATTCCTGGGGCTGCTGGTTGGGCTGGTGTTTCGTCTGGGGTTGATCCCGATGCCCGGCGGCCAACAGAACCCGGCTCTGGAATTGATGGAGACCAATGTCGCGTACCGTGTTTTCAGTGACGTCAGCATGGTACTGATGTTCCTGGCGACGATCTGGATCATCTCGGCCTCGCTGGGGATGTTCCAGCTAAAGCCCTGGGCACGCCTGGCGACGATAGGCTGGGGCGTGTATTCGATCATCATGAAGGTGATCGGCGCAGTATTGCAGCACGCCTTGTTGACCCTCCCGATGCTCGACCAGGCCTCTTCCAGCCAGGAGCGCACCGGCATGATGATCGGGCTCGTGGTCGGTGGTTGTTTTATGTTGGTGATCCTTGGGTATTACCTGGTGATGATCGTGATGTTGATGCGGCCTCATGTCGTGGAGGCGTTTAAGCCGGACACGTTGGATGATG
>CBDUNP010000221.1:0-5520 GCA_965368605.1 uncultured bacterium
CGATCGTCCACGACTCCGCTCAACTCCCCGCGCTCACAGATTGGGCACAGGAATGGCCCGGCGTTAACACCCCGAACCCCGCTACCCTCGGCGAACAGCTGAGCTACGGCCTGGGCACCGTCCACCGGATCAACGCCGAACGCGCCGCGCAACTGGACTCCAAAGCCTGGATCGCACTATTCAACAACTGGCAGACGCTCACCACCTCCCGCGCCGCCACGCGCGGCACCGAAGACGCCAACCGCGACATGCCCATCGTCGAGGGACAGGTCACCCCGGCACGCGGGCTGCTGCTGGTCATGTTCATCTTTGCTGTCGTCATCGGCCCGGTGAATGTCATGGTCCTCTGGATGCTCAAGAAACGCATGCTGCTGCTCGTGACCGTCCCCGTGATCGCCTTGATCTTTTCCGCCGCGGTTATGGTCTACGCCCTGATCAGCGAGGGCATCACCCCCCAGGCACGCACCTCGGCCATCACACTCCTCGACCAGCGCTCCCACCGCGCCGTGACCGTCGGCGTCAACGGGTACTACGCGCCCCTGACCCCCGCCAACGGTCTGTTGTTTGATGAAAACACCTCGGTCACCCCGCAGATCGAACGCTACGGCTACAGGTACTACGGCGGCGGCGACTCCGCACGCAGCCGAACACTCGACGTGACCTACGGCCAGCACCTGGCAAGCGGATGGGTCGCCGCACGCATCCCCGCGCACTTCGTCCTGCGCAAGAGCGAGCGACGAAACGAACGCCTGGACGTCTCCACCGACAGCGACGGCGCGGTCAGCGTCGTCAACGGCCTGGGCAGCGACATCCGCTCGCTCATACTGATCGACCCCACCGGCACACGCTGGACCGGGGAAAACATCACCGCCGGCCAGAGCGTCGCCCTGACGCCCAGCGCAAAAAACCTCGGGTATCAGAACCCCTCATCCATCGCCGACCTGGTCCGCCGGGACGACTGGTCCGCCGCGAAATCGGCCAGCATCAACCCCGACGAGTTCCTCTCGCCCGGCAGCTACGCCGCGAAGATCACCGACTCCGTCTTCCTCCCCCCCGGCCTCGAAGGCCTCAAAGAACACCGCACCGACTGCATCGTCCTGGGCTATTTCGGGGAGGCTGAGTAATGCACATCCAGATCGACAACCTCTACAAGTCCTTCGGCAAAACCGTTGCTGTTAACGACCTGAGCTTCGGCTTCGAGAGCGGGCAGATCTTTGCCTTCGTCGGACCCAACGGCTCGGGCAAGACCACCACGATGCGCATCATGGCGACGCTGGACACCCCCGACGCCGGACGCTGCCGATTCGACGGGCTGAACATCATCCACTACCCCGAGAAGGCCCGTCGGCTTATCGGGTACATGCCCGACAACCTCCCGACCCACCGCGACCTGACGATCCACGACTATCTGGACTTCTTCGCCCGGGCCTACGGCCTGCGCGGACGCCGCCGGAAAAACATGATCGACCAGATCGAAGACTTCACCAACCTCAAAGGCATCCGCCAGAAGACACTCAAGGCCCTGAGCAAAGGCATGAAGCAGCGTGTCTCACTGGCGCGCGCATTGATCCACGACCCGCCGCTGCTGTTGATGGACGAACCCGCCGCCGGGCTTGACCCTCGCGCCCGGGTCGAGCTGCGCGAGCTGTTGCGGGCGCTGGCGGACCAGGGCAAGGCGATCCTGATCAGCTCCCACATCCTCACCGAGCTCGCCGAGATGGCCAACGGCGCGGTGATCATCGAGCGCGGCAAGCTCCTGCGTGCCGGGACGATGACCCAGATCTACAACCATGGCCGCACCGATCAGGAGCCCTACCAGCACGTCGCCATCCGCACGCGTGACGAGAACGAACGCCTGCATCGCACGCTGCTGGAGATGCCCAACGTCAAGGCCGCCCGCGTCGCCGGCAACCACGTCGAGGCCGAGGTCGCCGGGGACGAAGACGCCGCCTGCGAACTCGTCGCCGAGCTACTGAACAAAGGCTTCCGCCTCATCGAGTTCAAGCAGGTCCAGGCCGACCTCGAAAAACTTTTCATGGACGTGACCAAAGGAGATGTCCAATGAGTATGGTCAACGGCCTGACCGGCGTCGCCTCGTGGTTAGACGACCGGATGAACCCGATCGTCGTCAAGGAACTTCGCCAGGCGGTCCAGTCCAAGTTTGTTGTTTCGATCCTCATGTTGTTCCTGGTCATCCTCCTGACGACCCTGCTGATGTACGTCCTGAACACCGACACGATCGGCCAGGTCACCGGCAACCACGGGGCGAACCTCTTTCACATCTTCCAGGGCATGCTGCTGACGACCTGCATGTTGTTCGTCCCGATCTACGTCGGCGGTCGGCTGGCGGTCGAGCGTGCGAGCACCACGTCGGACCTGCTGTTCGTCTCCACGATCCGCCCGTCGTCGATCGTCTGGGGCAAGCTGCTGGCCGGCATGATCGTCACCGCACTGATCTTCAGCGCCTGCGCACCATTCATGGTCGTGACCTACCTGCTGCGTGGCATCGATCCGCCGACGATCCTGTTTGTGATCGGGCTGGACCTGCTGGTCGTCTTGGCGGCGGTGCAGATGGCGATCCTCATCGGCGCTATCCCGATCTCTTTGGTCTTCAAGATCATCCTCGGCCTGTTCCTAGGGGTGAACTTCATCTGGGCGCTCGGGCTCATCGCCTTCTCGCTGGTCTGGGAGATGAGCCGATGGGGCATCGGCTCGCGCATGGGCGAGTGGGAGTTCTGGGCACCGGTCCTGGGGTTTGTCATCTGCTGGCTGGGGGGCGTGGGGCTGGTCTTCTTCCTGACGGTCTCGTTGATCTCCTCCCCGCCGTCGAACCGCGCTTTCCCGCTTAGGCTCTACATGACCTGTGTCTGGCTGGTCAGCCTGGCGGTCTTTATCTACCTGGAAAGTTTTTATGGCCACGGCGAGATGCTCTTCGTCTGGGCCGCGTTTGCCTCGGCGATCCTCCTCACCGCCATGATCATCTCCGTCAGTGAACGTGACAAGATCGGCCCGCGCCTGCGCCGATCGATCCCGAATAACATCCTGCTCCGTGCCCCCGCGTTCCCCTTGTTCAGCGGCGCCGCCAGCGGGCTCTGCTGGTCGATCAGCATGGTTGTGCTGACATTAGGCATCGCCTGGTTTTCGGCCATGTTGAATACCGGCTCACGGTCATTCACGCAGGAAGGCATCCACATGCTCGGCGCGATCGGCATCACCGGGCTGTACCTGCTGGCCTACGTGATGACGGCCGTGCTGCTGCGACGCTGGCTGTTCCGCCACGCCGCCGCCGTCGCCTCGACCTCCGCGATCGCCATCTTCCTCATCGCGATGGGCTGCATCGTCCCGGTCATCCTCGCTTTCGTGATGAACCCCAACAACTGGGACATCCACGGCGACTGGTGGCTGGCGCTTAACCCACTAAGCCCGATCTTCGAGCTGGATAACAATAACCGCTGGACCGCCCTTCAGACACGGACTTTTTTCATCGCTACGGCCTGGTCGATCATCATGGTCCTGTTGAACATCCGCTGGCTCTTTGGGCAGGTCACGGCCTTCCGCCCGCTGGCTGAAGAGGCCGATGGACTGAGCGTCGGCTCGGCGGTTGCCGCGGCAGCGATCGAGCAACCGACGACGGACAACACGGGGGCCTCTACCGATGGCTGACGACTGGGCCCAACCGATCGCCGACGGGTACAACGCCGGGCTGGGTTATGCCTTGGTGCGCCCCAGCCGGACCCCCGCCGGGATGATCGGCGAGCAGCTCGGCTCGCACGTCGGCAGCTCCGTGGAGTTCATGGACTACCGCGAGTACACGCCCGGCGACGACCTCCGCCGCGTCGATTGGTCGGTCTACGGCCGAACCGACCGCCTGGTCGTCAAACTTCACCGCGAAGAGGTTACCCCACACCTGGACATCCTCGTTGACGCGTCACGCTCGATGGCATTAACAGATTCAGACAAACCCGCCTCGGCGCTCGGCCTCGCCGGCGCGCTGTCGGCCGCCGCGGACAACGCGCGCTGGTCGCGCAGGCTCTACGCCATCGGCGATCAGAACATCCAGGTGCCCGGCGGGGAGGGCAACCCGCGGGGCTGGCACTGGCCGGGCTTTGATAGTCGGCAGCCGCTGGGAGAAACGCCCGTCGCCGCCGGGTTAAAGCTGCGCCGCCGAGGTGTGCGCGTACTCATCAGCGACCTGCTGTTCGACTCCGACCCCTGGCCGATCGTCAGCCGATTGGCGGAAGGCGCGTCCGCGCTGTTTATCGTGCAGGTGCTTGCCACACAGGACGCAAACCCGCCCTGGCACGGCGACTTACGCCTGGTCGATAGCGAGACCGGCCAGCTGCGCGAGGTGCGTCTGGATAGCGGGGCGCGTGAGCGTTACCTGCAACGATTGCAAACCCTCCGTCAGCAGTGGAGCGGTGCCTGTCGACGTGTGGATGGTCGACTGGTTGAGATGATTGCCGAAGACCTGACCGCCGGCTGGGACTTGCGCCCGCTGGTTGAGTGTGATTTACTGCGTCTGTCCTGACGGGAAGGAACCATGCCGATCCTGGGTGTGCCATTGGCGTTGATCGGTCTCGCGGCGCTGCCTGCGCTGACCGCGATCTACTGGCTGCGCACACGGTTCCGCCGGCAGGAAGTCTCCTCGCTCTTCCTCTGGTCACTCGTCGCCCAGGCGCACGGCGGGGGGCGACGCGCGACCCGATTGCAGACCCCGCTGCTCTGGCTGCTGGAACTGCTCGCGCTACTCTTACTCGCTTTTGCCGCCGCCGGTCCGCGCATGCCGCGCGCCGACCGTGTCGTGCCCGTGGTGGTCGTGCTGGACGACTCGTTCTCGATGTCTGCGGTGGATGATGACGGCCGAGCCGTGCGCGATGAGGGTGTCGATGCGATCTCGCAGGAGCTCGCCGGCCTGGGGCCGTTCAACGCGCGCTTCGTGGTCGCCGGCCCGACCCCCGCGCTGCAGGAAGGCGCGATCTCCAGACTGGCCGACCTTGATTCAGCGATCCGCGCCTGGCGTTGCGAATCAACCTCGTCCGCCATCGGCCCGGCAATCGCGTTGGCGCGTGAGGTTGGCGGCCCGGACTGCCGGGTGCTGGTTATCTCCGACCACCGCTCTCCGGACGACGGGCAGGACATCGAAGCGGAATCAGACAGCGACACGCTGGCGACCCCGCCCGCATCCGGCCCCGCGGACCAGGCCGGTCGCCTGCGCTGGCGCGCGGTCGGCCAACCCCAATCCAACGCCGCGATCGTCAACGCCGTACGCTCCACCGACCCGCAGCGGGATCAGGTCCTGCTCGAGATCGCCAACTACTCGGACAAGCCTTACAGCGTGGGCCTGACGCTGAGCGCCATGGCCGAGCTCGTGGATTCAGCAGACACCCCGGCTGACGTGCTCTCATGGCCGATCCGCGTCATCGACCGGCGCACGCTCGACCTCGCAGCACACGAAACCCGCCGACTACGCCTGGCCCCGCCGAAGAAAAACGAAACACTCATCGCGGACCTCGACGACGA
>CBDUNP010000222.1:0-5518 GCA_965368605.1 uncultured bacterium
GGAAAACGCACCGGTATTGGCCGACTCGATGGTGAGGCTCTTCATGGAGATGAGCAGGGCGCTGATCTCGGAGAGCGCACCCTCGGCGGTAGCGATGACGTTGCTGGCGCGTTCGATGTTGTCGACGGCCTGGGATACGCCAGAGATCTCGGTGCGCAGCCGTTCGGAGACGATCAGGCCAGCCGGGTCGTCCGCCCCGCGGTTGATCTTCAACCCGGTGCTGAGGCGTTGAAGCCTGACGCCGAGGTTTTCGTTCGAGGCGGCGAGGTTCCGCTGTGCGATCAGTGAAGAAACATTGGTGTTTATGCGTGTCATTGACAATCCTCCTTGATTGTCTGCGTTGCCTACCCGGCTTCGTTAGCCGGCGGCATCTGTCACAATTCTGGTTTGGGTTTGTTGCCAGGCGCGGGAAACTTCCATGGTCCGCGCGGGCGTGTTGGGTCCTCGATTTATGTTTTCTGCGCACCGGGCGGTTTGCCGTTGTGCTTGTGCAGGTTTTTGTCGGCGGCACTGAGGTCGTCCACCTGGACTCTGGTGGCGGCGGTGTTTTCGCGTTGGATAGCCTCGTAGACCTCCTTGCGGTGCACCTGGACCTGTCTCGGGGCGGAGATGCCCAGCCTGACTTTGTCCCCCCGTATGTCTACGACGGTGATCTCGATCTCGTCGCCGATCATGATCGTCTCGTCGCGTTGACGCGATAGAACCAGCATTGGTTCGGGCTCCTTCCTTGGGCCGTTTCGCGTTAACGCCGCTTCCGTGCGGCGTTCCCGTGTCGTAGTTGTCAGCGTTGATAATCAAAGCACGTCTCTGTGCGGCGTTGCGTGGTGGCACGCCGCGGTAATCGGGTCAGGCCGAGGCCGCGTGGACGGCGGCTCCCAGTTCAATCAGCGGGACGCGGGTGGTGAAGCGTCGGTCGCTTAGGACCAGCTGTTCGCCGATGCGTTTGCCGCAGTGGATAACCAGTGGTCCCTGAAGGTTGCCGGTGAGGACCTGGTCCCGTTTGTTGACGATGACGAAGACCTGGGCATCCTCTAAGGATTCCAAACCCATCTCCTGCATCTGCTCAGGCTTGAGCGGGACCTTGTAGGTCGGGACAAAGAGGCTTGGGTCGGTGACGACGAATGCCAGGTCGGGCATCTCGATCGACTGGAGCCACCAGAAGTAGCTGTCTTCGCCGGCCTCGATCAGCACGTACTGCTTGTACTTGGGGAAGCCAAGCATCCCCTTGGGGAAGCTGATGATGCGGGTCTGGTCAACGTCTACTTCACCGAAACGCGAGGTATTGATCAGCATGATCACGGTCCTCAAAACACGGCCGGTCCGTCCTGGATGTCTATACCCGGGCGTCCTGCCCAGGCCGACGGCACTCGCCGTCTGTCGTGGTGCCCGTTGGCTGGCCGAGGAGCCGCCGGGCCGCGCAAGGCTTGCGCTACTTAGCGCAAGAAGTCGAGCAGGCTCAATTGCAGGTTTTGCGCACCGACCTGCAGTGAGGCTTGTAATTCAGTCTGTAACTGCTGGAAACGCGTGATGACCTCGGTGAGGTCGGCGTCTTGCAGGTTACTGAGCGTTGTTTGTTCCATGAGTCCCAGGTCCTGTGACCGTTCTTGCTGTCGTTCGACCCTTTGTGTCCTGACGCCGATGACGCCACGGGCCTGAGTGACCGAACGGGTATCTAATTCCAAACTAGTACCAGCAAGCGTGATGCCAAGCGTGTCATTATTGAGTAAAGAATCTCGTAAATCTGTTAAATGTGTAAAAACATTCTCGACCCGAACAGTCGCGTTGTCTGTGGATTGGAAGGTAAGCGCGGCACCATCCTCTTTAAGGATGCCCAACTGATCGGCGACGAGGCTCTCGCCGACGCGGGTGATGGTGAAGCCTGCTCCGCCACCGGTGCTGTCCTGAAAGACCAGTCCGTTGCCCGAGGTCGCCAGGGAGACGGAGAAGTCGGTGCCAACGGTGAGCCCGGCGGCGGTGGCGGCGGTCTCGATCGCGGTGATCAGTTCGTCGACGGTCCCCAGGCCCGAGGCGTCGACGGCAAAGTTGGTGCTGTTGTTGAGCGTGATTTGGAAATCATCTTCGCCCGTGACGGGTTCGATGCCCAGACCGTCGCGGAAGTCTGACAGGTTGGTCTGCAGGCCGTAGGTCCGGATGCCCAGGTCAGCGGCGGTGGTCCCGCCATTCTCGCCGATCGAGAGGCGCAGGCCGCTGACTTCACTGACCAGGTCCAGACCGTTGTTGTCTTCATTGATCTGCAGCCGCAAGCCCAAGCCCAGGCGGTCGATCTCGTTGACCATGTCCTGAACGGTGGTTGCGGTGGAGAAGTCGGCGGTACGTGTCTGCTCGCCCTGGGTGATGGTCAGCCCGCTGGCGAGATCGACGGCGGGGCCGAAGTCGGCCACGGCGGTGGTGAGCGTGAGTCGGCGGTTGATATCGCCGCCGAAAACAGTTGCGCCGCCGGGGTTGATCGCTGTGAGGTTCAGGCCCAGATCGGTCGCGGTCTGAGCGCTGCCGATGTCCGAGATGATGATGGTGTGCCCGGCGGTGTTGGTCAGTTCGAAGGCGGTGGTGCCGAGCGCCAGTGCGCCGGCGGTGGGATCGATGGCGTTGATCGCGCCGTTGATCCGGGAACGGACATCGCCGAGGGTGTCTGCATCGGACAGATCGACCGTGGTAAGCGTGCCGTCGACGGTGAGATTGATCGGGCCGCGGCGGATGCCCTGATTGACGACCCCGTCCAAATCGGCCAGCTTGGCGACCACGGAGGAGTCGGGGTCCAGGTCGATCTGTGAACGAACGCGCGAAGACAGGGCCCCGAAGGCCTCGACGCCGTTGCTTGTAAAGGGGTGGTTCTCGATGGTGCCCGAGTCTGCCAGGAGGTTCTCGCCGGACCCTTTGTAGCGGATGCCGCCGAGGAAGTTTTCGAAGACCTCGCCACCATCGGGCGCGCCGGCGTTGCCACCGAACAGGGACATCCCGTTGAACTGAAAGTTCGCCAGGTCAAGCATCCCCTGGATCTGCGCATCGACCACGAGGGCCTCGGCCTCGCGCTCCTCCTCGCTGGCGTTGATCAGGCTGGACGCCACGGTCTGCGAGTCGATGAGGATGTTGTTGGCTTCGCCCAGGGCCTGGTCGATGTTGTTGAGGATGCCGATGGAGTGGGCAAGGTTTTGTTCGTGCTGTTCGCGTGCGGACAAGGCCTGGCGCATGAACAGGATGGCGCTGGCGTTGCTTGGGTCGTCCGAGGGCTTGGACTGCTTCTGACCGGTGCTGATCTGTCGCTGCAGATCGAACAGGCCCGCGTTGGTTTGGCGCAGACGAGTCAGCATCAGGTTGCCAGCCATCTGTGAAGTGACGCGCGAGATTGAAGGGACAGATGCCATGATGGTTTCTTAAATCGGTGTCCTGGTTACACGGCCGCGATGAGTGTTTCTAACAGTTCGTCGATCACACTAATGAGCCTGGCGCTAGCCTGGAAGCTCCGTTGGTACTGGATTAGGTCGATGGATTCTTCGTCGGCGTTGACGCCGGAGACCGACTGTTGCTGCGTGGCGAGTCCCTGGCGGATGACGGCATCGGCCTGGACCTGTTGTCTTGCCTGGGCCTGGCGCACGGCGAAGTCTTCGACGTGACGGTTCCAGTGCTGCGTAATACTCAGACCGCCCAGCTCGGTGAGTTGTTCGTCGCGTAGGGCGGCGATCGCCAGGGCGTTGTTATTGTTGCCGGGATTGGCCCCTGATGCGCCGGAGGCTGCGGCGGCGATCAGGCGTGGGTTGGCGGCCAACACTTCGTGGACCTGGATGTCGAACGCATCCTTGCCGGTGAAGAACGTGTTGACACCCAGGACGGCGAGCGTGTCGGAGTTATCGTCGCTGAAGCTGATCTGGAAGTCGCTGGTGTCGGCGTCGATCTGTAGCCGACCGTCGGCCGTGACGCTGGCGGTGACGTTCGCGGCGGCGTCGATGTCTGCGGCGAGGGAGGTCAGGGTCGTGTCGCTGGCGGGGTTGACGCCGTCCAAGTCGATGTTGACCGTCGTGGTGATGACCTGGCCGGTCGATTTCTGAACGACGTGCATCTGAAACGACCCGTGCGTTGGCAGGATCGTCAGGCCGGTCGCGGGGTCGTTAAGCGCGACGGTCGCGTCGGTGACGGCGGTTGCGCTGGTGACACTGTCCAGCAGGTCCATGCCCTGGCCACGCGAGTGGATGCGGTTGACCTGGAAGATCAGCTGTGCCGCCAACGTGTCGAGCGTGTCGATGGCGTCGTTGATGTCCTGCTCTTTGAACTCGATCAGTGCGCCCAGTTCGCCGGAGGTGATATCCAGGGGGCTCTTGTCGGCGGAGATAACGACCTTGCTTACGGTCTCGCCATTGACAGTCTCAGTGAGCAGCTCAACCCCGCGGCTGCGGTTATTAAGGATCACCGGGAGGGAGCCGACGAAAACGTCGACGGAACCCGTGGACTGCTCGACGGTGGAGATGTCCATGTACTGTGACAGCTCGGTGAGCAGGACGTCGCGTTGATCGCGCAGTCCCGGAGCGCCGCCGGTCCCACCGCTTTGGATTGAGATCTGAGTATTCAGCGTCGCGATCCGTGTCAGCAGGTCGTTGGTGGCCTCGAGTGTCTGACTGGTCTGGCTGATCGTTTGTATCTTGATCTTGCCGAGTTCTTCGTCCAGGTCGTTGATGAACCCGGTGAGCGAGCCGGCCTGTTCGGCGAGGAGGGTTCGGCTGGAGACGTCCTGCGGATTGTTCGAGAGCTGGCTGAATGCGTTGAAGAACTCGCTAAGCGCATTGGACAGGTCGGTCCCCGAGAACTCGTTTTCAACCGCTTCGATGCGGCCGAGCAGTTGCTCTCGGACACCGGAAGCGGCCTCGTCGGAGATCGCCCCACGCAAGCGGGTTTCAAGTGCCTCATCAATCACACGGGTGATGGACTCGATCTTTACGCCGCGTCCGAGGAACAGGCCCGGGCCGATCTCCTGGGAGCGTTCGGGGACCAGGGATATCCGCTGACGGTGATAGCCTTCGGTGGCGAGGTTCGATAGGTTCTGGCCTGCTACCTGCAGCGCAGCTTGCGAAGCAAGCAGTCCCGAGCGGCCGACCTGTAATGAACCGATGAGTCCCATGGTGGTATAACGCCTTTAGGCTGTTGCGCTGAAGGTGCTGACGGCGGTGTTTGCCTGGGGTAACGCGCCCCGGTTGCCGTAGGTGGAGACGCCCGCGGAGAGGGCGCCGATGGTCTGGACGATGCCGTGCATGTGCTTGGCGAGTGACTCGGTGGCCCGGCGGACGATGCCCGTCTCGTGGTGGACGGCTTTCATCTGTTCGAGAAGTTTTTGACGCAGCACCAACAGCTTGCCGCGGGAGGGCTCGCTGAGCTGTTCGGCGAGGTCGCCCATGCGCAAGGGCTCTTTGGCCTGTGGGTTGATAGCGAGTGTCAGGTCGGCAACGAGTTGGAGCCGCTGTTTTTCAAGGTCGGCGATCTTCTGGATCTTCTCGTGTTCGAGCGTGCACAG
>CBDUNP010000223.1:0-5516 GCA_965368605.1 uncultured bacterium
CAAGGCCGACCGTTGGCTGCTGAAGATGCACCCCAAAGCCCTGGCGCTGAAGTTCGTGGAGGGCCTACCGAAATCCGAAAAAGTCAACGCCCTGGACCAGTTCGTCCGCTTCCATGAGCTGGACGATGGCGAACGCGGCGTCCTGGCCACCGCCCTCGCCTCAACCCCGGACCCGATCACTGAGCAGGAACGCGCCGACTGGAACGCGCAATTTAACGGGGTCGTCCTGAGTTCCGACGCCTTCGTGCCGTTCCGCGACAACCTCGACCGCGCTGCGCGTTCCGGCGTGAAGTATCTCGCCCAGGCCGGCGGCAGCGCACGCGACCAGGGCGTTATCGACGCCGCCGACGAACACGGCATGGCCATGGCATTCACCGGCCTGCGTCTGTTCCTGCATTGACCCGGCCGGTCCGGCGCTAATCCTGTTTCGTATTGAGCATCTGCGACCCGACCTCGTTGACCATCCTGCCCTGCGCCTGCCGGTCCAGCAGTTGCAGTTCCTGCGTGATGTTGGCCATCATCCCAAGCCCGATCATCCCCCACGCGGTCAGCGCTTCGTCGACTTGCCCAGTGTCGTTCACCCCGTCACGCCGGGCCAGGACCTGTTCCGTGATAAATGTGTGGAACTTCTGAAACATCCGGCACAAGGCCTCGCGCACCTGCGGGTCGTTGGCCTCGTTCAGCCCTGCAAACGTGATCCGGTGCAGCCCTGTCTCGCCGCGGTGTTCGCCCTCCCAGGTCAGGATGCGCTCGGCCGGTGTCCGCCCGTCGTCAGCGGATAACAGGTCGCGCCACTTCGAGGCGGTGTGCTCGAACAGGTAGTCGATCGACGCCAGGAACATCGCCTTCTTGCTGGGCCACAGCCGGTAGAGCTGGTTCTCGCGCAGCCCGCAGCGTTCAGCGAGCGCCGCCGTCGTCGCCCGCCGGTACCCCAGGTCCGCAAACGCCTGTGCCAGCACCGGGATCAACGCCGCCCGCCGTTCTTCGGATTGATTCGGTCTAGCCATGGAACCCCATCAATACCTGATTGGTGCCGGGTGCGTCCAGTCGGCTACCCGACGCTACTCCAGCTTAAATCATTACCGCAAAACACTTAACGAGCGATTTGGCTGCGATAAGTCCCCTCCCTATGAGAATATTTTATCCCACATCAAGATCAGACTTGCCAAGGCGATATGTAAGTATATACTTACATAAATAAGTTGGCAAGCGGAAGAACAAACCCACCAACCACCAACCACCAACCACCAACCCGAACCAGATCGAATGGCCTACACCAATCTCATCTTCGCCTGGGGCTGGCTCACGCTGGGGCTGCTCTCCGGGGCGGTCCAGGGGATCGGGTTTCACCGCGAGTCGTGGATGGGCGGGTACGACTCCTGGCGGCGGCGGCTGACGCGCCTCGGGCATATCGCGTTCCTCGGGACGGGCATGCTGAACCTCGCGCTGGCGCTCACGTTGGTCGCGGTTGGGATCACAAGCGAGTCCGCGGGCTACCCGGGTTCGCTGCTGATCCTCGGCGCCGTGTCGATGCCGACGGTCTGTTACCTCGCCGCCTGGCGCAAACCTTTTCGCCAACTCTTCTTCGTGCCTGTGCTGAGCCTGACCGGGGGCTGTGGCTGGTTTGCTGTGATTGTTTTCAACCATCTATCAAAGAACGGGGTGCTGTGATGAAGATCGGATTGATCGCGATGAGTGGTGTGCGTGCTTGTGACCCGGAGTTGTTGCGTCTGGGGTTGACGCTGCCGGGCTTTGTCGAACGCAGCAAGACGATCGCGTCACTGCCGAGCCTGGGTCTGTTGACGTTGGCCGGGATGACGCCCGACCAACACGAGGTCGTGTATCTGGACGTGCAGGACATCGATACCGTCACCCTGGATGGGGCAGACTTCGACCTGGTTGCGCTATCCACCTTCACCGCGCAGGCGCCGGAAGCCTATGACCTGGCCGACCGTTTCCGTGCGCAAGGCACGAAGGTCGTGATGGGCGGCCTGCACGTTACCTGCTGCCCAGAAGAAGCGTTAGAGCACTGCGACGCCGTCATGGTCGGCGAGGGCGAGCTGTGTTGGCCGGATATCCTAAGCGACGCCGAACACGGCGATCTGCAACGTATCTACCGCAGCAAGCCGGACGAGTTCGACTTCATTGACGCGCCGATGCCCGCCTACCACCTGCTGGACATGGATAAATACAACCGAATCACCGTGCAGACCTCGCGCGGCTGCCCCTGGAAGTGTGAGTTCTGCGCCAGCTCGATCCTGTTGACGCCCAAGTACAAGCAGAAGCCGATCGACAAGGTGCTTGCCGAGGTGGATCGGGTCTGCGAGCTCTGGCCCCGGCCGTTCATCGAGTTTGCCGACGACAACAGCTTCGTGGATCGGCGCTATTGGAAGCGCCTTCTTCCTAAGTTGGCCGAGCGTAAGATCAAGTGGTTCACCGAGACCGACATCAGCGTCGGCGAAGACGACGAACTGCTCACCCTCATGCGCCAGGCCGGCTGCGCCGAAGTCCTCATCGGCCTGGAAAGCCCCGGCCCCGATGGCATGCAAGGCCTGGAGATGAAAGCCGACTGGAAACACAAGAAACGCGGCGACTACCTCCGCCTCGTCCACAACATCCAGGCCCACGGCATCCGCGTGAATGGCTGCTTCGTGCTCGGGCTCGACGGCCAGACCACGGACATTTTTGACCGCGTCTATGACTTCACTAAAGAGCTTGAGCTTTATGACGTGCAGGTCACTTTGCAGACGCCGTTCCCGGGCACACCGTTGTATGAGCGTCTGCGCAGAACCGATCGGCTGCTGGAGGAGAAGGCGTGGCATAAGTGCACTCTTTTCGATCTCACGTTTGAGCCGACCGACATGACTGCCGACGAGCTCGTCAGTGGTTTCCGTGATCTGGTCGTCAGGCTTTACAGCGACGAAGCGACCGCTTGGCGACGTGACCTCTTTAAAGAGAAGTATCGCCGGGTGGCGCACAAGGCATTGATTGCGGGCTAGTCTACAGGTGTGTCGCCGCGTCGGTATCGGGTCGGGGTGATCCCCACCGCGGCTTTGAACGTTCGGTTGAAGTGGCTCAGGTCGCAGAACCCGCTGGCCAGCGCGATCTCCAGCACTGGATCGCGTGTTGTGCGCAGCCGCCACATCGCGTCCTGGACACGTCGTGCGCTGAGGTACGCCATCGGCGTCCGCCCTGCGTAGGCCTTGAACCGTCGGCATAGATGCTCGGGCGACACGTCCGCCTGCGCCGCAAGGTCGTCCAGCGTCAACGGCTCGGTGAAGCGGGTATCCAGCAGGTGCCTGACGTTCTCGAGCCAAGGCGGTTGATTCGAGACGGCCGACGCGATCGGCTGGTAGCCCTCGTCATGCGCGACCCGGCAGAACTCGATCAGGAAGACCACCAGCATCGATCGCACGACCGCTTCGTAGCCCGCACGCCGCTCCGCGATCTCGCTGAGAATGACACGCAGCGGGTCCATCATCCGGCCGACATCCTCGAAGACCACGTGGACCCGCCTGTTGAGCAGGTGTACCAACCCCGGGTGCGGGGCCAACAGCGCCGAGAGCGTCGGCTGCAGATCATCGGGCAGCGTCGGCAGGGGGTGGTTTTTCAGGTCCAAGTAGAGGTTGACCATCTCCACACCGTCCGCCGAGGTCACGATGTCGTGTCGCTGGCCGTAGTGAGTCAACCCGACCGAGCCCGGCCCGACCCCGAAAGCCTCCTCGCCCATGACGTGCCGGCCCGTGCCTGTGACCACGCAGCTGAAGAGCACGACATCCACCGCGTGCTGGTTGACTTCTGTCTCGATGTACTTCGGAAAGTGCTCCGCACCGATACCGATCGTCGCCAGGGTGTCGAACTTCTCACGCACGCGCACGATGGGCTGGCCGGCATCAATAGGATTGGATTGATTAATCAATATACGCAAAGTATATCATTAATAATCAAATAAATTGATTTTCAATCCGGCCCAGGCGTGGCTGGAACCGGTTGACGGCGGGTCAACCTACCAGAAATGTCCACACCAACCATAGGCGGACAACCATGAAAACCGAACTCACTCAGCAACAGATCGACCGGTATCAGCAGGACGGTTTCCTGTCGTACCCCGGGTTCCTCAACGTCGATGAGGTCGAGGAACTGAAGGCTGCGGCCCTCGACGCCATCTCCACGATGGGCAGGCACAAGGTCGCCGCCGGCGGCGCGGCCCTTATGGAGGAAGACGACTACAGCTCAAAAATCTTCACCCAGCGCCTGAACCTCTGGCGGATCAACGACACGGTGAAGCGGTACATGCTCTCGCCCGAGCTCGGGAAGATGATCTGTCGGCTTGCGCAGGTCGAGCGGTTCCGCGTCTGGCACGACCAGGCGCTCATCAAGGAGCCCTACGGCAACCCCACCGGGTGGCACCTGGATAACCCCTACTGGTCGTTCTACTCGCCCGACTCGATCACGATCTGGATCGCGTTGGAGGAGGTGACCCCCATGAACGGCTGCATGTGTTTCGTCCCCGGCTCCCACAGGCAGGCGACCTACGACAACGTGCACATCGACGAGAACATCGGGGCGTTGTTCGGTATCTATCCAGAGATGACCCACGTCGACCCGGTCCCGGTCCCGATGAAGCCGGGCGATTGCAGTTTCCACAACGGGCTCTGCGCCCACGGCGCCGGCGCGAACATGACCCGCGGCCGACGCATCGCCATGACCTGCGCCTATATGCCTGACGGCAGCACGTTCAACGGCCAGCAGAACATCATGCCCGACAATTACTTTAATTCGCTATCTAAAGGCGACGTCCTGGACAGCGACGAGCTGAACCCGGTTGTGGGTTCGATCAACGGGTTGTGATGGGAAACCCCCGGGCGAACTTCCCGTGTTACTCGACCCCGATATCCTCGTTCCACAAATCAGGCTTATCACGGATGAAATTGGCCATCAGCTCAATGCAGCGAGCGTCCTTAAGGTTGATCAGCTCGACGCCTTCCTGCTTGAAGAGTTCCTCTGCCCCCATAAAGTTCTGGTTCTCCCCAATCACCACGCGCGGGATCTTATAAAGCAGGCTCGTCCCGGTACACATCACGCACGGGCTGAGCGTGCTGACCAGCGTCAGTCTCGGCCAGTCCCGCCGCCGCCCCGCGTTGCGGATGCACGCCACCTCCGCATGCGCCGTCGGGTCCCCCGTCTGCACCCGCAGGTTGTGCCCGCGTGCCACGATGTTCCCGTCTCCATCCGCCAGCACCGACCCGATCGGCAGCCCGCCTTCAGATAAACCGAGCTCCGCTTCTTTGATCGCTTCGTTTAATAGGGATTGGTAGTCCATACGCCGTCTCCGGTGAACAAAGGGTTTGATAGGATGACAGGATATATCGGATTCGCGGCGTCGGCATACCCATCATTTACGGCGTAGCAACTCGGATTCATCAGATGGATCGGATCAGATTCACTATCATCCTGTCACATGGGTTTGATTATCCTTATCGCTGTCGCGGTTCTCCTGCTCTGGCTCTTCGGCG
>CBDUNP010000224.1:0-5485 GCA_965368605.1 uncultured bacterium
GAACTCACCGGCCGGCCGGGTCAACTGGCGCAGGCTGCTTGAAGACGTGCTGCCTTATGTCGACCTCTTCGTACCCAGCTACGGCGAACTCGCCTGGATGCTCACCGGCACCGCGGCGGATGAGAACGCAGGCATCGACGAGGTCGCGGCCCTGGTCAACGACCTGAGCACACAGGTCCTGGCGATGGGAGCCAACGCCTCGGCCATCAAGCTCGGCGAGAAAGGGCTCTATCTAAGGACGCAGCCGGATTGCGCCCTCGCCCCCGGATGGAAATCATGCGAGCTGTGGCACCCGTGTTATCAGGTCCAAGCCGCGGGCACGACGGGGTCGGGCGACTGCACGGTCGCGGGGCTGTTAACCGGCGTGCTGAAGGGCCTACCCCCGGCCGAGGCGCTGTCGATGGCGACGGGCGTCGGGGCGTGCAGCGTCGAGGACGCCTCGGCGACCGGCGGCGTGCCTGACCTGGCCGGGCTGGATGAACGATTGAACAACGATTGGCCCACGCTTGGTTTCGCGCAGACACCCGAGCACTGGACAACAAGCAACGGCTCGGCGGCGATAACCGGGCCGAACAATCAAACGAACTGAGGGAGCACTCGCCATGAAACTAAGCGACGTCAAAGCCGCACAATCACGCGCCGCAAAAATGTTCGAGCAGGTCGGCATCGTGATGACCGAAGACGAGCGGGCCAACATCGAAGTCGCCGACTTCGGGATGAACGAGTTGGAACAGACCGGGCTGGAGCTGGTGACCTACGTCAACACCGACCGGTACTGCGCCAAGGAGCTGGTCCTGTTCCCCCGCCAGACCTGTCCGGAGCACATCCACCCACCGATCAAGACCGACACCGGGACGGACCCCGGGAAGATGGAAACCTTCCGCTGCCGATGGGGCCGGGTGTATCTGTATGTCGAGGGCGACGCCGCCACGAACCCGAAGGCGAAGGTGCCCGCGGGTAGCGAACCACACTACACCGTGTTCCACGAGATCGAGCTCGGCCCCGGCGAGCAGTACACGATCCCCCCCAACACCAAGCACTGGTTCCAGGGCGGCGACGAGGGCGCGATCGTCAGCGAGTTCTCCAGCACCAGCCGGGACGAGGCAGACATCTTCACCGACCCACGCATCCAGCGGATGCCCGAGGTTGAAGGCGATTAACCGATGTACAATTTATCTATATTAACTTAACCGACACACCTTTTGCTAGAATATACCTGAGCTTAAGTACTCTGCGGGAGAGGGTGATATGAAACCAGCCATTAAGCTTAAACACGGACCACGAAGCGGAGCCAAGCTCGTACTATTGCTGGTACTCGTAGCGATGGCGACATGTACCACACTACTGCCCCCCCACACCGCTACGGCCGACACGTACCACGGCATGAACGCCGGCGCGGTTGTCTGGAACGGCTCCACCCTCCTCACCCAACAGAAAGCCAACGACATCGCCGCCACCGGGACCAACGCCCTGCGCGTCAACTTCCGGATCGATGTGCAGGACGGCCACACCGGCTGGGACAGCGATCTACTCACCCAGTACGACCAGATCATCCAGAACGCGACCAACGCCGGGCTCGAGGTCCTGGGCCTGTGGTCCAACGAAACCGTCTACGCCGGGCAGGACGTCTGGAACGACGACCCGACCGGCACGGGGATGAACGCCTACGTCGGCATGTTCGCGCAGAACGCGCTGCTCCTGGCCGACCGCTACAAGCATACCATCAAGACGTGGGAAGTCACCAACGAGCCCAATTCATGGTCCATCAACCCCGCGACCAACGACCCGCGCTTCGTCGGCGGGACCTACATCCTGCCGTCGGTCTACGCCAACATCCTCGCCGAAACCTATAAAGAACTGAACCATTACGACGGCCGAAGCATCCTCGACGACAACGGCATCCGCCTGATGACCGGCGGGCTCCTCGCGCACGACATCGGCGGCAGCTTCTCCACCGCCATGCCCTACATGCAGGAGGTCTACGATCAGAATCAGGTCTGGGACGATTTCCAGACCGACACCGGCCGGGACTACGCCTGGGACTTATTTGGCTACCACTTCTACATCAGCCAGGGCAGCCTGCTGTCTTCCAGCCAACTCAACAACTATTTCAACGCCGTACGCAACACCCAGGCGGCCAACGGCGACACCTCCGACGTCTCCGTCACCGAGTGGGGCTGGCAGACCGTCGGCACAAACACCCAGGAACTCCAACGCGACAACATGGCGACCGGCTACGACGTGATGGAGTCCAAAAGCTACATCGAAAGCACCTACTGGTATCAATGGCTCGACGAGCCCGCGGGCAACTGGGGCGTCAACTCGATCTCGGGCACCCCCAAGCTGTCTCATGCCGAGTTCACCGACCGCAACGCCTTCATCCCCGGCCTGCTCGGCGACTTCGACCTGGACAACGACGTCGACGCCGACGACATCGACCTGCTCTTCGACCACTTCGGCAATCCCAGCTACGACCTGACCGGCGACGGCCAGACCAACAACCTCGACGCCTTCGAACTCATCCGCGTCATCCTCGGCACCGAGTACGGCGACGCCGACCTCGACGGCGACGTCGACATCCACGACTTCAACCGCCTCGCGCTGGCCTACGGGACCGATGGCGGCTGGGCCGGCGGCGATTTCACCGGCAACAACCTCGTCAATGATTCCGACCTGAACACACTCAAACAATACTTCGGATTCAAGGCCCCCGCCGCAAGCCTGACCATCCCCGAGCCTTCCTCGGCGGCCGTCGGCCTGATCGGCCTGCTTGCCATGCTGAAGCGTCGATAACGAGAACTTACGCCCACCCCACACAGACGATCCACACCCATGCCCACCCGACAGGAAGAAAACACCAAAGGCGCGGTCGCACACATCCAAAGCGCATCCGGCAGAACCATCGCCGGCGAGATGACCCGGCCGACCAACGTGACCTTCGTCGGCGCAGGCTCGATGTTCTGCCCCGTCCTCGCCCGGGATATCCTCTGCACCCCCGGCGCAGACCGTGGCGAGATCCGCCTGATCGACACCGACGCCGACCGGCTCGCCACGATGCACACGATCGTTCAGAAGCTGCTGGCACCGACCGGGCGCGAGTCGGGCTGGGCCGTCAAATCCTCAACCGACCGCGAAGACCTGCTGGCGGGGTCGGACTACGTCATCTGCTCCGTCGAAGTCGCGGGGCTTGCGTGTGTCGGCATGGACAACGACATCCCCCTGAAATACGGCATCGACCAGTGCATCGGCGACACCATCGGCCCCGGCGGGCTCTTCAAGGGCCTGCGCACCATCCCGGTCTTCATCGACATCCTCAAAGACATGGCCCGGCTGTGCCCCTCGGCCATCATGCTCAACTACACCAACCCGATGAACATGATGTGCCTCGCCGCAGGACGGACCGTGCCGCAAGTGCCGGTCATCGGGCTCTGCCACTCCGTGCAGGGCACGAGCAAACAGATGGCGGCGCGCGTCGGGATCGACGTGAAGGATATCGACTGGGAATGCGCGGGGATCAACCACCTCGCCTGGTTCACAAAATTCGAGCACAACAGCCAAGACCTCTACCCCCGCCTGATCGCACAGGCCCAGGCCGAAATCTACGGCAACAAGCAGGACTCCGACAACGCCAACAAGGAAGACATCGACGAAGACATCGTCCGCAAGGACATGATGCTGCACTTTGGCGCGTTCATCACCGAAGGCTCCGGCCACCTCTCGGAATACCTCCCCTACTACCGCAAGAGCGAAGCCGGTAAAAAGTACTGGCGGAAAGGCTACGGCGGGGAGTCCAGGTTCTACGCCAGCAACTGGCCCACCTGGCGCGCCGACGGCGAGAAGGTCCGCGAGAAGATGGTCCGCGGCGAGGAACAATTCGATCTGGACCGGTCCTGGGAACACGCCTCATGGATCATCGAGGCCCGCGAGAAGAACGCGCCCATGACCGTGCACGGCAACGTCATGAACACCCCCGGAAGTTCTGCCGTGGGCCGCGCCGATACACGGCCGTTGATTACGAACCTCCCGCACGACGGCTGCGTCGAGGTCGCCTGCCTGATCGACAAGGACGGCATCCACCCGCAGCACTACGGCAAGCTGCCGCCGCAGATGGCGCACCTCTGCGCAAGCAACATGGCAATGTTCGACCTCGCCGCCACCGCCGCGATCCAAAAGAGCAAGGACGCAGCGATCCACGCGCTGATGCTCGACCCGCTGACCGCCGCCATCCTCACTCCCGCCGAGATCAAGCAGATGACCCTTGAGATGTTCGACGCGGAGGCGGCCTACCTGCCCGGATATGCCTGATCGGCACCACCCGCCGCCCCGCCGGCAACCGCCCAGCAAGCGCCGCCACACACCACAACGCCCCGTTTTCAGGCCCACAACGCTGTTTTCGCCGCCCCACTTGAACGATTTTGGTTTATTCATACAATATTATTCAGAATGATCCATCCCCGCCACGAGTCGATTTTAGCGCAGCTCGGCAAGAAGCCGCTGTGGAACACCGAAGCCCTGGGCAAGAAGCTCAAGGTCTCCAAATCGACGCTGCGCCGGGACCTGCTGGAACTTGAACACCTCGGCCACGTCGTCCGCGTGCGCGGCGGGGTCATGCACCGCGACCAGGTGCGTGGCGAGCCGAACTTCGAGGCCCGCCGGGCGCGACGGGTCGAGCAGAAGCAGGCGATCGCCGACGCCGCCACGCAACAGGTCGAATCGCACCACGCGGTCTATCTCGATGCCGGGACGACCTGCTTCGAGATCGGGCAACGCCTGATCCGCCAGCCCGGGCTCCGACTTTTCACACACTCGATCCGCCTGGTCGCACGCGCGATCGACGCCGAAGCCTCGCTGACCTGCGTCGGCGGAGAGTTCCGACCCAGCAGCGAAGCCTTGACCGGCGGGCTCACGCTGTCCTGGCTGGAGAAGCTCCGCTTTAACATCGCCTTCGTCGCGGCGTCGGGGATCGACGCCAACGGCGCGACCACCACCGAGATCAGTGAAGCCACGATCAAGCAAGAGATACTGCAGCGGGCCGAACGACGGGTGCTCGTCGCCGACTCCGAGAAATGGGACACGCCCGCCGCCGTGCATTTTGCGGACCTGAAACTATTCGACACGTGGATCGTCGACAGCGGCCTACCCACCGCGGCGCGACGGCTGGCCAAGAAGGCCGGCATCGAACTCATCATCACACGCCCGACACGGGCAGGAGGCAAGTAACCATGACCAAATACCGACTGAATCGTTTGTTCAACGGGAAATCCAACCGCTGTTTCGACGTCGCCATCGACCACGGCTTCTTCAATGAATACGGGTTCCTAAGCGGCATCGAAGACCTAGGCGCCGCGGTCAAAACCGTCGTCGACGCAGGCCCCGACGCGATCCAGCTCACGCTCGGGCAGGCCCGCCACCTGCAAGCCATCGTCGGCGACAAGCCCTCGCTGGTCCTCCGCACCGACGTCGCCAACGTCTACGGCAAGGAGCT
>CBDUNP010000225.1:0-5467 GCA_965368605.1 uncultured bacterium
TTGTTGTCGAAGAAGAACCAGTTTTCCTGGTCGTAGCTGTAGACCATCTCGTGGTCGTCCAGCCTGCTGCTGCCGGAGGCGAAGTCGTTGTCGATATCGAATGTCGGTGTCAGCCCGTTGACGCCGGAGGCCTTGAAGTGGATCCACTTCCAGTCGCCGGTGTTGTAGTTGTCTCGTCCGGCCAGGAGGACGGTGTTGCCTACTACGGAAGAGTTGGCCTCATCCAGTGAGCCGTGGTCGAAGTCCGCGTCGAGCGTGATGACGGCCGACAGCGTCGAGGGCAGTGCGACGATCAGCAGGGCGCACATCATCAGCCGGGCTCGGAAATTAAAACGCATGAAGGTATCCCGTTCCGTATGTTTTACGAATCGCCTACCGGGGCGTTAACCCAGGGAGGCGTGTAGGTTGTTGCTTGGCTTGCGTGTGTTCAGCGGATCTTTCGTCCGAGCAGTGCGAGGCCTCCCAGGGCGAGCAGGCTCAGTGCTGCGGGCTCGGGGACAGCCGAAGCGGTTGGTGGCGTGCCGGCGTTCCAGTTGCCCAGGACGGTATTCAGGTCGTCGATGCCGACGAACCCGTCACCCGAGGGATCTGCCAAGGGGTTGGCTGGGGGCACGTTCTGGTTCCATGCGGCGAGGACGATGTTCAGGTCGTTGATGCCGACGAAGCCGTCGGAGTCCAGGTCGCCGACGAGTGGGACGAATGTGGTTGGGTCGACGTCGGTGATGTAGATGCGGTCGACGTCGAAGAACTCGCCCACGGCACCGAAGTTGTTCTGAGCGCGGAAGCGGACGGTGTTGCCGTCGCGTGGCCCGCTGCTGTCGAGCTTCAGGCCGATGTTGCCTGTGCCCAGAGACACCCATGGGTTGGTGTCGTCTTTATAGGAAAGCTCGTAGGTGTTGTTGTCCTTGTCGAGCTTGAGCGCCAGGCTCATCGGAGCCGACCGTGCCAGGGGCAGGTCCAGGAAGCTGGTGCTGGTTGAACCGGCACCGAACGCCGTGCCCTGGAGTCGCAGGACGGTCGGGGTGAACAGCGAGAAGTTGATGTCGGCGGTCCGGGTCGAGCCGCCTGGGATCGAGTCGTTATCCAGGAAAGACAGGATGATGTCTTCGGGCTCGACGAGGTTGTCGGCGACGATGTTCCAGCCGGCGACGTCCATGACCATGTAGCGGACGCCGCTGGTGATGTCGGCGATGTCGAAGTAGTTGTGGCCGAGGTTGTCGTTGGCCTTGTTGATGCGGTAGACGCCGTCCTGGACCGAAGAGGGGGCCATATCCGTGACGTCCTCGAACATGAAGTTCCCGGGGTTGGCGCTGTTGACCGCCGAGGCCAGCAGTGTGCCGTTGGGGTCGTTGAACTGGAAATCCTCGAAGATCACCGCCTGTGCAGTCGAGCCGGCCGAGAGCACCGCCAGGGCTGTGAGTGCGGTCAATGAGGGCTTGAGAAAGTTGGTTGTCATCTTGTAACTCCGCTTCTTATCAAACGTTCGGATGGGACACAATAAAACTATTCAGATCAAGCTGCCATGCGGACACCAGAACCATACCGGCCGCCTGATATAGCAACTCCTACGTCGCACTTAGTCTGACTTATGTTGTAATACGCTCTCTCCAGCCCTCATGGCACCGAAATGTTGCCAGTTACGGCCCCGTCCGGGGATGCCTATGCAACGTGGGCACAAAGACCACACAAGCTAGCCCACATAGTAATATATCCCCAAGCCCCTGTAACTCAACACATTTTTCATCGCCTCTGGGGTTATGCCTGAATCCATAACGATAATCAGCCCTGTTTATCGCTTCGTGATGGCGGGGTAAAATTATAGGATTGTATGGTGTTTTAATGCCGGGCTTCGGGCCGTGGCTGTGATCGCCTGAAGGGCTGGCGGCCGGTAGGTGTCGGTTGTTTGCCTTGGCATAGCCGGATTTCACGGGTGCTCTGGTATTATGTTGAGAGGGGCAGGGCCGCGGCTATACATAGGGGTGAGTACATCACCCGTGTCAGGCCGACATCATTCGGCGACCGGACGTTTGGGCCGACCGTGTTAGCGGTCAGGCGTGACGAGCAACATCAATTTAAGAGAGACCCAGTATGACATGTGACACCAGGGCGGGCCAGACCCCGGGCTTACGACGTAACGGGTTCACGCTGATCGAGTTGCTGGTGGTGATCAGCATCATCGCGTTGCTGGTGGGCATCCTGCTGCCGGCGCTGGGCAGCGCCCGACGCACCGCGCTGCGGATGAAGTGTGCCAGCAATCAGCGGCAGATCGCTACCGCCGTCTTCATCTACGAAAATGACAGCGGAACCTTGCCGGGCCGGGTTAACCGCGCGGTGCGGTCGATTCATACCTACGACAGACGGTTCCTGACCCCTGATTTTATGCTGACCTGGCGTCTGCGGGATTACATCGATCCGAATTGGAATCAAACCACCGACACGGGCGAAACCCCGGAGATCTGGACCTGCCCGATCAATGAAGTCGCTCGCGAACTTCAACACACGACTCATAAAGAAAGCTACCTGTTCCTGCTGAATAATCAGAACGACTCCGAGCCGGTGTATTTCTTTGGTGCTCCCAGTGGCAGCGAGACCAATCCAAAGATCAAGAAGCCCAGTGACGCGCTCCCGAAAAGGCTTGACGACATCAAGGCCGCGCGAGATATGGATTCGACGCCCGTCGGTGAAGACCGCGGCAAAGGTGCCAGTTCTATCTGGATGATGTCTGACATCGACCAGGAGAACTACGCGTTCGGTTCCGCGTTGTCCGATGTTAAGCCCGCACACCAGGACGGTGAGGCTCGTAACTACGTCTTCTTCGACGGGCACACCGAGCTGATTTCCCGCGAAGCCTGGCCGAAGAACACCAGCAACGCGGCCAACTGATTTCTGTTTTATTTTCTACCATCATCGGCGGTGTCCCTGTTCCGGCCACGCGCCGAGTCCCCGGACTACGCGCCCATTTTGAGTGCAACCACGGCGGCATAAAGGAACTTTCAGGTGAAATATCTGACCTATGTTGTGTCACTCCTGCTGACCACGGTCGTCTGCTTCGGGCAGCAGGCCGTGTCGACCCAGCGGTACCTGGTGTCCAGCGGTCATCCGTCGGCGACCCGGGCCGGGCTTGAGGTGTTGGAGGCCGGAGGGAATGCGATGGACGCGGCGGTGACGGTGTCGATGAGCCTGGGGGTGGCGGAGCCCTACGGCTCGGGGCTGGGCGGCAAGCTGGTGATGCTCTATTACGACGCGGCGACGAAAAAAGTCTACTGCGTCGAAGCGTTATGCGAATCTCCCGAGGGGTTAGATGTCGAGCGGTATCGCGAGCTGGAACGAGATGTTCGCGTTCGAGGTTATCAGAGTGTGGCGGTGCCGGGGTTTCTTGCCGGGCTGCATGCGTCGTATGAACGCTGGGGCACCAAGCCGTGGGCGGAGCTGATCGAGCCTGCGGCGGCGTTGGCGGAGGCGGGGGTGCCGATGACGGCGGTCGCCCGGGAGTTGTATCGGCCGAAGGTGGTTCATCTACAGGAAGATACTCAGGCTTCGGCGCAGTATCTGGATCATGGGGGACTGCCCGGGGTCGGCGTGGTGGTGAAGCAGCCGGACCTGGCGGCGACGCTGCGGGAGATCGGCCGTGATGGGCCGGAGACGTTTTACAACGGCCCGCTTGCCGAGCGGATCGTGCGGGCCGCGCGAGCGCACGGCTCGGCGCTGACACTGAAAGATTTTCAAAGTTACAAAGCGAATTTCGTTGAGCCGTTGTTGATTCAATATAAGGGGCGGACGGTGTACAGCTGCCCGCCGCCGCTGACCGGGGGGGTGACGGTCCTGATGGCGCTGGACATCCTGGAAGAATACAACTGGGACGGCTACTCGGCTCAGGACCCGAGGACGCTGCATCGTGTCGGCGGGGTGTTGCGTGAGGTCTACCCGCAGGTGACCCGGGATATCGGGGATCATCCCGAATCGCCGGCCCGTGCGCTGGCGCTGCTCGAAGACGGGAACATCCAGGCGAACTACCGCCGGTCGCTGCAGGCCTCGACGATCAACAATCCGCCGAAAGCCCCCGAGCCCGCCGCAACAACAGGCCGAGCGACGTCTGAGCCCTGGGACGAGGCGAGCACGACGCACTTCGTGGTGAAAGATGAGCAGGGCAACTGGGTGAGCGCGACGCTTTCTCTAAGCAACCACTTCGGGGCCTGCGTGGTGGTTCCCGGGACCGGGATGCTGCTGAACAACAGCATGTCGAACTTCGCGTTGCTGAGTGCCGATTCTGTGAATGGGTTGGCCACCGGCAAGCGTCCGCGCAGCACGATCGCGCCGATCCTCATGCTCGATGACAACGGGCCGGTGTTCGCACTGGGCATCCCGGGCGGGCAGCGTATCCCCACGACGAGTATCCAGTTGATGCTTGCGATGTATGAGTTTGGGCTGGGCCCGGCTGAGGCGTTTGACCTGCCACGGTACCACCTGCGTCGGCCCAGGCGTTCCGGTGAGCCGGACAACCTGATGGACCTGGAAGCGGGGGTGTCCCCGGAATTAACGGAGGCCCTGTCGCAGTTGGGTTGGACGGTGTCCAGCCGGGATCGCGACGGGAAGTACTTCGGCGGGGGCAACGCGGCCGTGCTTCAGGCGGATGGCCGGACGCTGGGTGTGGCGGACCTTCGGCGCACTAACCACGCCGGTGGACAATGACCGGGCGTGACGGCGGCGGCTCCACATTTATTCAAGGCATGGGGTGTGCCTGTATGGCTTCCCGATGAGCGGCCATGGTTTCCTGAGTTGACTGGATAGAGCTGTTTTCCATGCTGAATAAAATGAAAAGTCTTGTTCCTTTCGCCGCCCTGTTTGCGGTGATTTTTTTAGCGTCGTGCCAGACGGCGGCGGTCCGGCCGACGATGGAGCCGGTCAAGACTGCCGAGGCGGATCGGGGGATGGTCGTGTCGGTCACGATGCAGTCCAGCCAGGTGGGGCGGGAGATTCTTGCACAAGGTGGTAACGCGGTGGACGCGGCGGTGGCGACGGCGTTTGCGCTGGCGGTGACCTGGCCCGAGGCGGGCAACATCGCCGGCGGGGGGTTTATGATGATTGCGGCGGAGGGCGAGCCGGTCTGCATCGACTACCGGGAGACCGCCCCGGGCGACGCGACCCGCCGGATGTATGACGCGGACGCCAGCCGGCACGACTATCGGGCGGTCGGTGTCCCCGGGACCGTGGCGGGGCTGGCGCTGGCGCATGAAAGGTTTGGCCGTCTGCCCTGGCGCGACCTGGTCGCCCCGGCGGTGGGGCTGGCGCGTGACGGGTTCACGATCGATCAATGGCAGGCGTATTCGATGAACGCCGTGTTGGAGAAGGTCGAGCAGGAAGGCAACCCGCTGACCGCCAACCTGAAGCGCGTCTACGGTAAGCCCAACGGCTCATACTGGAAACGGGGCGACACGCTGAGGCTGCCGGAGTTGGCACGCTCGCTTGA
>CBDUNP010000226.1:0-5464 GCA_965368605.1 uncultured bacterium
AAATCCTTGTCTTCCGCGATGGCCTGGACCTGTTCTTTGACGAAGGCCTCGTCGATCGTGAGCGTTGTCTCGCCGCGTTCCGCCATCTCGGGGGCGTCGAAGTTGATCTGCTCGAACACCTTTTCGACGATCGTCATCAGCCGACGTGCGCCGATGTTTTCAAGCGTCGCGTTGGCCCTGGCGGCGATCTGCGCCACCGCGCGGATGCCCGAGTCCTCGAAGACCACGTCGATGCCCTCGACCTTAAGCAGCGCCTGCTGCTGCTTGGGCAGCGCGTTGCCTGGCTCCGTGAGGATACGCACGAACTCGTTCTCGCCAAGCGGTGACAGCTCCACACGGATCGGGAACCGGCCCTGCAGCTCGGGCATCAGGTCGCTCACCGCCGCGGCGTGGAACGCGCCGGCCGCGATGAACAGGATGTGGTCTGTCTTCACCACGCCCTGGCGCGTCGTGACGTTGGTCCCCTCCACGATCGGCAGCAGGTCGCGCTGCACGCCCTGTCGCGACACGTCCGGCGAACCGCCCCCTCCCGAGCCCCCGCCCCCGGAGGCGCCGCCGCCGGAGCCACCCGACACCGCGATCTTGTCGATCTCGTCCAGGAAAATAATCCCGGCTTCTTCCGTGCGTTCGATCGCCTCGGCGGCGACCTTGTCCTGATCCAGGAGCTTCTCGGTTTCCTGCTCGATCAGGATCTGCCGGGCCTGCGCGACGGTGGTCTTCCGCCGACTGTTCTGTGCGGGCATCATCCGCTCGAGCATGTCCGACATCTGCGGGTCCATCTGGTCGATGCCCATGTTGGCGAACATCACCGAGGCGTGCGGTTTGTTGCTCACGCTCAGCTCGACCTCGCGGTCGTCAAGCTTCCCGGCATCCAGCTGCTCGCGCAGCCGCTCACGCACGTGGGCCTTGCGTTCGCCCGAGTCTTCGGTGCTGACATAGCCGCCGGTTGCGGTGGGTTTGGTGTCCGGTTGGCTTGAGCCCGGCAGCAGCAGGTCGACCAGCCTCTCCGCCGCCGCCTCCTGCGCCTTGACCGCGACCTGCTTGGCGTGTTCTTCACGCACCATCGCGACGGCCTGGTCCAGCAGGTCGCGCACCATCGACTCGACGTCACGGCCGTGGTACCCGACCTCGGTGAACTTGCTGGCCTCGACCTTGACGAACGGCGCATCGGAGAGCTTGGCAAGCCGGCGGGCGATCTCGGTCTTGCCCACGCCGGTCGGCCCGCTCATGATGATGTTCTTGGGGTAGACCTCCCCGGCCATCTCGCCGGTGAGTTGTCGGCGGCGCCAGCGGTTGCGGATCGCCACCGCCACGGCCCGCTTGGCGTCGGCCTGGCCGATCACGTACTTATCGAGCTGTTCAACAATCTGCTTGGGGGTCAGGTGATTCATGGACTTCCTATCCTAGCTTCTATGCGTAGCCCCGTGTGGGGCCGATAAGTCGGTCAGATCATAGGCGCATGACATGCACGGGGCCCGGGGGGGACGGCATGGCTCGAAATACGTTTCGGGTCCGATCATGTCGTCCTGATGCCGTTTGCCCGGCTGGGGGCGGGTGATTCTATATAGATTCGCGTGATTCATCTGCCCGGGCAGGCTGGGCCGGTTGTAACGGCCGGATAACTCTGGCAAGCCCCTAAACAGCCCCCCCCGTTTAGTCGATCTACAGCGTAGTTGTTGTCACGAAAACCGGCGCAACCGGCGGGTCTGGATCGCTGATCCGACCGCCCTCCGTGTGGTTTTCCGCTGTGGGGCCGGCCTAGGCCGCTTCTGGAGGCGCGATTAAGACGCATGGCACTGGGATTTACTAAACCCCGTTACTCACCGATCGCCATCGACTTCGGTACCGACACCCTCAAGGTGTTGCAGCTATCGCTTGGCGACGCCCCGCAACTATTCGCCGCCGCCTCCGCCGTGATCCCTGAGTCGGCACGTAGCGACGCCTCCAGCCGACGCGCGTTCCTCTCCGGCACGCTCAAGAACCTGCTAAAGTCCCAGCCCTTCAAGGGCAAACGCGCGATCTGCTCGATCCCCGCGTTCCAGACCCTGATCCAACACGTCGAGCTGAACAAGGCCGAGCACGAGGACTTCGAGTCCCAGATCGGCCTGCACCTGATCCAACGCTTCAACGTCGATCCGTCCCGCATGGTGGTCCGCAACCACAGCGTCGGGAAGATCGTCCGTGACGGCGCGACCAGGCATCAGGTCGTCTGCATCGCCGCCCGCCGCGACGCCGTGATGAAGTACATCGAGTTGGCGACCCAGTGCAAGCTCGAAGTCGTCGGGATGCACAGCGAACCGATCGCCCTGGTCCGCGCCCACCCGTATCTGGTGAACGGGCAGAGCCTTGGCGAGGGCGTCCCCTGCTATATCGACATCGGCGCAGGCATGACCAAGCTGATCGTCCCGCACGGCGAAGAGCTCGCCTTTGCAAAAACCGTACACGCCGCAGGCGACCACCTGACGCGCGAGCTGGCCCAGATGCGCGGCATCAAGTTCGATCAGGCACGCAACCTGCGCACCCAGCCGTCGATGCAGCACGCCGCCGTCACTGAAGACTCCGCCCCCGGGCTCGGTGCTTCCGCCGCGGGCTCGCTGGACGAAGACAGCGAAGTCAGCATGACCGTCGAGTCCCTGATCGATGAGCTTCGGCTCTCGATCCGCTACTACCACAGCGTCTTCCCCGAGCGGCCGATCCAGCAACTGGTCTTCCTCGGCGGAGAATCACAGGACGTCAAGATGTGTCAGTTTATCGCCCGCTCGGTGCGCATCGCCGCGCGGCTCGGCGACCCGTTCGCCGGCGTGGACACACTCGACTTTAACAGCCGCTCCGGCGGCATCGAGGCCTACAAACCGATGCCCGGCTGGGCGGTCCCCCTGGGGCTGTGCTTCAGCGAGGCGAACCTTTAACGCACACACACGGAACATCGGCCGACGGGCCAAGAGGGCAACGACGCCCTGAACGTGGAGCAAAGTTATGGCTAACAATGAGAGCTTCCTTCCAGAAGACTACCTTCAGAAGAAGATCGCGCGGCGCACCAACGCTATCTGCATCACGCTGTTCGCGCTGGTGATGGCGGGCGTGGTCGGCGCGTTCCTCGTGACCGACCGTCAGCGGGCCGAGGTCCGCAGGCTCCAGGACGACGTCAACACCAGCTTCCAGGACGCCGCCCGACGCATCGAGCAGCTCGATCAACTCCAGGTCGACAAGAAGCTGATGCTGCAGCGCCGCAAGGTCGCCGAGGTCCTCGTCGAGCGTGTCCCGCGCAGCGTGATCCTCGCCGAGCTGACCAACCGTATGCCCTCGACGCTGAGCCTGCTCGAGTTCAATATGGAAACCAAGGTCCTCCGCACCGCTCCTAGGCCCAAGACGTCGCTGCAGCGTGAGGCCCAGAAGAACGCCAAGGACCGCGACAAACTCAAGAAGCCTGACCAGGCCGAGATCAAGCCCACCGAACTGACACTGACGCTGATCGGTGTGGCCCCGACCGACCTGGAGGTCTCCCAGTTCCTGGCGATGCTCAACCAGCACGAGCTCTTCCAGAACATCTTCCTGCGTTACAGCGAAGGCACGAAAATCGACGACCGGCAGATGCGTAAGTTCGAGCTGGAACTGACACTGAATCAGAACATCGCCCCGCACCGGCTTGATAACAATTCCGAACTTCCGATGGACCCGATGGGTGACACGATCTCCATCAATCAGGACGGCAAACGTGTCATGACCCCCGAACCCGAGGTTGTCCCGGCATCGTCGCCGGCCAACGGAAAGGATAAATAATCATGCAATTCGGACTACGAGAAGCCGCCTTCATCCTGCTGCTCCTGGCGATGCCCGTGGCCGCCTACTTCTTCGTCTTCGAGCCCCGCGCCACGCAGATCTCCGAGGCCCGCGCCGAGATCACGTCCAAGCAGGCCAAGCTCAAGGAGCTGGAAGCCGCGACCAAGAACATCGATGACCTCGGCGACGAGATCGACAAGCTGCGTGAAGCCATCGAACTCTTCGAAAAGAAGCTCCCCGCACAGCGTGACGTCGAAGTCGTCCTGCGTGACGTCTGGCGCCTCGCCGCGGAGAACAACCTGACGCCCAAGAGCGTCCGCACCGACAAGATCGTGGCCTCGGCCCAGTACGCCGAGCTCCCGATCAAGATGACCATCGTCGGCGACTTCAGCGGGTTCTACACCTTCCTGCAGGAACTCGAGAAGCTGCCGCGTATCACCCGTACCCCAACCATGAAACTTGAAAAGCTCGAGAAGGAAGAGGGAGAGATGCAGGCCGACATGGTCCTGAGCATCTTCTTCGAGGGCGACAAACGCCAGGCCAGCGCAGGCTGAATATCCACGGAGACAAGGCCATGAACGAATACAATGAAGACTCAAACGCTCTGATCCCCCAGGAATCAGAAGAGCCCATGTCGATGACCCTCAGCGGGATCGGGCGTGGCGATAGTCAGGAACAAGGCTACGAAGAGGCGGCGCCGGAGGCCGGTAGCGGCCTGCTCTCGCACACAACGCTGCTCGTTGTCGTTGTCGCTATTGTCGCCGCCGGGTCGCTGTTCCTGATGCGTGCCTCGCAGGGTGAGCTGACCAGCAGCGCCGAGGTCCAGGAGATCGAGTCCAAGATCGCCGACGCCTTGAACAAGCTGAACAACCCCAAGCTGCTGCCCGCGGGTGATCCCCTCCTGACCGAGAACCTGAACACGCTGCTTGCGCCGACCGACGAGATCACCGCGATCTTCCAGCACGATGTCCGTGACCAGCAGGTCCCCATCGATCAGGTCAAGAAAAACCCGTTCGCGATCGCCCTGGCCGACAACTCGCCGGACGCGACCGTGGACACACGCCAGACCGACCGCGCCCTTGAGCAACTCCATAACGAAGTCAAGACGCTGGACCTCCAGTCGATCATGCTCGGTGCCCGCAACATCGCCGTCATCGGTGGCGAGTTCTACAAGCGGGGCGACAAGCTCGGCAGCTTCACGATCACCGAGATCGATAAGTTCACCGTCTACCTTCAGGCCAGCGGCAAACCGTTTGAAATCTCGCTGAAAGACCAGGGCAGCTAAGTATCCGCCTAGTCAGAATAGACACGAACACGCGCCCGGCCACGATCCGCCGGCACAGGATGACGCACACCGCACAAGGGCCGTTCCATGACGATGCAAGACCCTAGAGAACACCAAAACGACCAGGTGAACCTGGGGTCCATGGTCCCCGGGTCCGTGGCGTCCACAAATCTCTACACACCCGAAGACGGCACCGGCGAGACCGGCCTGTCGATGGACCTCGGCCAGGCGCTGCTCAGCGCAAACGCGATCAATCAGGAACAACTGACCAGCGCACGCTCGGTCATCGAGAAGTCCCCCGGCAAACGCCTGGTCGATGTCATCCTCGGGATGGGGGTCGACGAGGTCGCCGTCCAGCAGGCCTGGGCGAAAGTCACCGGCGTGCCGTTCCAGCGTATC
>CBDUNP010000227.1:0-5464 GCA_965368605.1 uncultured bacterium
TCGAAACAATAAAACATTAAATAATCCGGCATAATTATAGGTATTCCTCTTGTGATTAACGGGTGCCTGGATTACGATTATTGTGTCCGAGGGGGAAGTAATCCGGAGGGTGCTTGGTCACTCTTATCCAAGGGGAACACACATGAAGCGTTTTTTGACCACAGCCACGACTGTTGCGGCGATCACCTGTCCCGCCCTCGGCACGGTCACCGTCGGCGTCGATGTTTCGACCGATAGCGGCAAGGTCGCCAATGCACTGAAATTGACCACGACCCAGGGGTGGACAGGCGCGGGGCTGTTTGTCGAGCTCACGTCCGGCTCGGTCATCAACCTGGACGCCGGCCTGGGCGGGGTGGATACCGCGCCGCTACAAGCCCAGATCGACGCGAACCCGGCGCTGCTGTTTGATACCTACGTCGGCCGGGTCAATCTGTTCGACGACAACGCCGGCGGCGGCGCGGTCGACGTCGGCGGGACCGACCCGATCAACCTCGGGCCGACCGGGCTCAGCGCCGAGTGGACCAGCGGCTTGAACCTCTCGGCCCTGAACGACCTGGCCATCGGTAACTTCGTCTTCACCGACGACGCGGCGGGCACCTGGTCGCTTGGGATCACCGAGTCATACAACGCTCAGGTCAAATACATCGGCGGGACCGTGGCTGGCGGCGTGCTCAAGACCGACTTCGTCCCGGGCGACCTGAACGTCGACAACTACACCGGCATCGATGACCTGAACATCCTGCTGGTCCAGTGGAACACCGACGGCTCGGGCGACCCACGCTCCGACCCGTCCGGCGACAACTTCGTCGGCATCGACGACCTGGGCATCGTCCTGGGTGGCTGGAACCAGGGCGCCGCGCAGGGGCCCTGGAGCTACAGCCCGCTCGAGACCGCCGGCGACCTGGACGGCGATGGTTTTGTCGGGCTCAATGACCTGAACATCCTGCTGGGTGATTGGCACAACGCCGTCACCCCGGGTTCACTCAGTGACCCCTCCGGCGACGCCTTCGTGGGGCTGGACGATTACAACATCCTTTCGACCTTCTGGAACAACGGCACCCCGCCGATTTCCGTCGTCCCCGAACCCGTCGGCTGGGCGCTGATGACCTTCGGCACGCTGGCGCTGCTGCGCAAACGCAAGGTGTGAATCGATAGTTGAAAAAGGTCGTGTTCGCGTCACGCCAAAGGCAGGTCGCCGCTGCACGCCAGTTCGTCGTGCCAGGTCAGGACCGGGTGGACGTGTTCAAGTGGCGTAGCGTTGCCGACCTCGGCGATCAGTTTGCACACCGCGTAGCCCCCGGCCTGCCGCTCGTAATCCTGTAGCCAGGCATCGAACCGCTGCTGTTGTGCCTCGTCCACGAACGGGAACTTCACCGGCGGCCTGGGTACGCCGCAGCGCCAGGGTTTGGGCGTCAGCCTCGCACGGAAACACGCCTGCGTCTTACAGAGCTGGACGTATTGCCTGTCGGCCCGGAGCCGCTTCATCAATTCAACAGTCTCGTCGGCAACCGGGTTGTAGGCCCGCCCGGTCGCCAGCACGCGCAGCCCGGCCGCGGTCTGGTACAGCCGAAAGGCCGACCGGGCATCGCGGTCGACGATTGCGTGCAGTGTTTCGGCGGTCTTTTGTGCCAGGTCCCCGGACTTGTTCCCGCCGGTCAGCAGCGAACCGAGCCAGCCGGTGACACCGACCGGCGCGTCGATATCGATAAACATCACGTCCGTGGTGTTCAGGATCAGCGAGCCGTAGACGTTGCGTGTGATCGCGGCGATGAGGTGATCGCCGGTGTAGACCTCATCGATCACCGGTTCACGGATCGGCCGATCGGGGTAGGGGTATTCCCAGGCGGTCAGGTCCTGATCGGCCTTGAGGACCGCAGCAGATCGCCGGGCACGCTCCAACGCGACGCGGTGCGCATCCTGGTCGCTGATGTCCGACCATCCCAGCGCGAAGACACCGCCTTCGGGGTTCTCGTCCCCGTCGATCGTGACGCCGGCCCGTGACCAGTACCTGGCGGTCCGCATGGGGGGATTGTAACAACGCGGGGCGCAGCGAGTATGCTGGGTGCATGGCCCAGACGCTGACCGACATCAAGACCCTCCTGGCCGGACACGGCCTGCATCCGAAGAAACGCTTCGGGCAGAACTTCCTGCATGATGGCAACCACATGCGCCGGATCATGGACGCCGCCGACCTGCACGCGGGCGATCTTGTCCTGGAGGTCGGCCCCGGCACCGGCGCACTTAGCGAACGCCTGCTGGATGCCGGCGCGTCGCTGGTCGCCGTCGAGATCGACCGGGACATGGAACCGATCCTGCGCGACCGGTTATCAACGCACGGCGACCGCTTCCGTTTACATATCGGCGACGTGTTGGAGAGCAAGCATCATTTGGCGCCCGCTGTGATGGAATTGTTGGAGGGTCGGCCCTTCAAGATGATCGCCAACCTCCCGTACAACATCGCGTCGCCGCTGCTGGTTAATCTCGCGGTGGATTACCCCGCGATGTCGGCCGCGGTCGTGATGATCCAGCGCGAGGTCGCCGAGCGCATCACCGCCAGCCCCGGCGGCAAAGACTACGGCCCGTTGAGCGTGATCCTCCAGGCGATGTGTGAAGTCGATATCGTCGGAACGCTGACCCCCGAGTGCTTCTGGCCTCGCCCGAAGGTCGCCTCGGCGGTGGTCCGGCTGGCCCGCAGGCAGGCCCCGATGACCGATGATCCCAAGGCCCTCAGCGGGCTGTTGCAGACGCTTTTCCAGAAGCGTCGCAAGCAGTTGGGGGCGGTTCTAGGCCGGGATAAACCCTTCCCCGACGGGATCAACCCCGATGATCGCCCGGAATCGCTGTCGGTGGAACAGTTTGTCGAATTGGCGCGTTGGAAGGGTTGATCGGCGGTGCCCGGTCGCCTACATTTCATTGTTCCAAACTCTGTGTCATGAGGTTCTTGCATGCTTTCATCCGCCGACGCCCCCCGCACGATTGTCACGATTCCGGTGTACAACGAACAGAAGTACGTGACCAAAGTGCTGGCCGAGGTGCGTGAATACGCCAAGCACATTCTTGTGATCGACGACGGCTCGACCGACGACACGCCGACGCTGCTGGCCAAACAACCGGTCGACGTGATCCGCCACGCCGAGAACCGCGGCTACGGCCGATCGATCCGCGACGCCTTCCGCTACGCGCAGTGCTACAAGTACGACTGGCTGATCACGATGGACTGCGACGAGCAGCACGAGCCCGAGAGCCTGCCCGACTTCTACGAAGCGATCGCGCAAGACGACGCCGACATCATCTCCGGCAGCCGATACCTCCACGACGAGCGCTGCGGCGACCCACCCCCCGCCGACCGACGCGCCATCAACGCGCAGGTCACCGAGATGGTCAACCGCTGTCTGAACCTCCAGCTCACCGACACGTTCTGCGGGTTCAAGGCCTACCGCGTCTCGGCACTCAAACACATGCACATCGATGAATCGGGTTACGCCGTCCCGCTGCAGGCCTGGGTCATGGCCGCCGCGGCGGACCTGCGCATCAAAGAGATCCCCATCAACCTCATCTACAACGACCCCAACCGCAGCTTCGGCGGACCGCTGGACGACGCGGACCATCGGCTTATGCACTACAAGCAGGTCTTCCGTGCCGAGCTCGCCAAGCACCCCGACAAGTTCGCGCCCTGTACCGCCGCGGTATGAGTCACCGCCCCCCGAGTGTGCGCATCGAGCCGACGATCGATCGCTGGTCGCCCGGCACGGGGGGGCACGACCTGAACGACCTGATCGCGCGGATACATGACCGAGCAACCCGGCTCGGCACCGCCCACCTCGATTTTCAACCCGAACCCTTGATCGCCACCGGGCATCAGGCCCAGCTCTGGCACCCGGGGATCCTCGCCAAAGACATCGCCATGGACATCGCCGCCCAGCGCTTCGGCACGCGCAGGCTGCACCTGATCGTGGATCAAGATATCAACGAAGCCTGGCGGCTGGACGTGCCGTATGTGCAGGACGAGCGTTTGCGGGTCCGCTCCTTGTTGCTGGCGGATCAGTTGCCGGGCGTGCCGACGGGGTATCAGGCGCCGGCGGATATTACGGAGGTGCAACGGCGGCTGGCCGGGGTGGATTCGCCCTTGACCGCCAGCCTGCTGCGTGCGTTTAAAAAACTGCCGCCCTGTGAATCGCTCGCCGAGCAGGTCGCGGCCGTGTTGGCCAGACTCAAAAAACCCTTCGCAGGCGACATCCCGATCATGCTGGTCAGCGACCTGGTGGGTTGGCCCGCGTATGAATCGATCGTGGTGCGCATGCTCAACGAAGCCGGCGATTGTGTGACCACCTACAACAAGGCGGTGTCGCAGCGCCCCGAAGCCGGGATGTCGCCCCTGATCGTCAGCCGAGACTTTGTCGAGCTGCCGCTGTGGGCCGTTGCGTGGGAACAGCCACGCCGACGCGTGTTCGCCGACCTGACCGACAGCCAGCCGGTGTTTGTGTTTGACGACGGCGAACCGATCGACCGTGACCAGTTCGCGCTGCTGCCGCGCGCGCTGCTGCTGACCGCGGTGATGCGTGCGTGTCTGTGCGACCTCTTCATCCACGGCACGGGCGGGCTTGTCTACGACCGGATCACCGAGCAGTGGTGGGGCGACTGGGCCGGCGACACACTCGCCCCGATGGCGGGCGCTACAGCTAATGTTTATTTAAACCTTGACGCCCCGATCGCGGACCAGGCCGACCTGACCCGCGCCGTCTGGCAGAAACACCACCTGCCGCACAACCTGGACCGGGCACTAAACCTCACCGGACACCTGGTCGAGCGCAAGCGCGAGCTGCTTGCACACATGGACGACGACCGCGACAAGGCCCGTCGGCGGGACGCCTTCCGTGAACTCAAACAGATCAACCGCGAACTGGCGCAGCAGCACCCCGATCAACTCCAGGCAGCCGACCGCGCGCTGGCCCGTGCCCGGGCAGGGGTGGGCAATACGAACATCGCCGGCCGCCGGGACTGGTGTTTCGCCCTGTATCCCGAAGAAGACCTGCACGACCTGCGCCGTATGATCGAGACCGGCCGCGCCGTGCCCGGTGAGGTACAATCTCCATCATGAAATACAGATCGCGATATGCCGTACTCGGGCTTTGCGTCTTCAGCCTGCTGCTTGTGTTTACGCAGGTCCATGCGGCCGACGAAGCGACGACCACGTTCGACCGGTGGTACGTCCTGAAGATGTCAGGCGAACACGCCGGGTATGTCCACGCGACCGAACGCCGCAAGGGCGACAAGATCATCACGCAGACCGACACCAAGATCAGCATCAAGCGCGGCGACCAGACCGTGACGATGCGCTTCGACATGTGGTTCGTCGAAACCGCGGACGGCCAACCCGTCGAGGCGTCCAGCACACTCATCCCCGGAGCTGGGAAGGTCGTCACACGATTGGTCTTCAACGACGACGGCGTCGAGATGACCACCG
>CBDUNP010000228.1:0-5461 GCA_965368605.1 uncultured bacterium
TGGTCCGACCCATGCACCTGCGGCTCCTGCCGAGTCGACCCCGTCGGCGGCGATGAGCTCACGCTTGTATCACTCGACGTTGATGAAACAACCCCGAATGTGTCCCAAGACTCCCAACCCGTGATGCGCAACTTAGCGTAAAGGAGGCTTACCGTGTCTGAAATCCGTATCGTTCAAAACGTCCTCAAGCACAACGACGAGATCGCCGCGATGAATCGTCAGCGTCTGCACGATGCCGGCGTGTTCTGCATCGACCTGATCGGCTCGCCGGGCTGCGGCAAGACGTCCCTGCTGGAAGCGACCCTCCGTCGGCTGCACAACCGGGTCAACATCGGTGTCATCACCGGCGACCTCGCCACCGACCGCGACGCGCAACGTATCCAGGCCTGCGGTGCAAAGGTCGTCCAGATCAACACCGGCAAGGGCTGCCACCTCGACGCCAATCAGGTACGGCACGCCCTCGATGAAACAGACCTGGACAGCCTGGACCTGCTGATTATCGAGAACGTTGGCAACCTCATATGCCCCGTCGGGTTCGACCTCGGCCAGGACGCCAAGGTCGGCATGTTCAGCGTCTGCGAAGGCGATGACAAAGCCGCCAAGCACCCGCACCTGGTCCGCGCCGCCGACGTGCTGCTGCTTAACAAGACCGACCTGGTCCAGCACGTCCGGTTCCACCCCGTGACCTTCCTCGAAGACGTTGAAGCACTCAACCCCGGCGTGCCCGTCTTCGAATTGTCGGTAGCAAACGCAAAGATCGAACGCTGGATCGATTGGCTCCTGTCAAGGGTCTCATTAGATCAGGATTCATCAGTCACCCAAACTCCCGCGTTAGCTGACGCGGCCAAGGAGGCCTCCGATGCCCGCTGAAAAAATGATTACAGTCGATGGTAACGAAGCCGTCGCCCGCGTTGCTTATCGTCTAAATGAAGTCGCCGCGATCTATCCGATTACCCCGTCCTCGGTGATGGGTGAGCTGGCCGATGACTGGGCCGTCCACGGCCAGGAAAACCTGTGGGGCTCGATCCCCAGCGTCGTCGAGATGCAATCCGAAGGCGGCGCGATCGGCGCGATCCACGGCGCACTCCAGGCCGGCAGCCTCGCGACCACGTTCACCGCGTCGCAGGGCCTGCTGCTGATGATCCCCAACATGTATAAGATCGCCGGTGAACTCACCAGCTTCTGCATGCACGTCGCTGCACGCACCGTCGCCACCCACGCGCTATCCATCTTCGGCGACCACTCCGACGTGATGGCCTGCCGACAGACCGGCTTCGCCATGCTCGCGTCGGGTTCCGTTCAGGAAGCCCAGGACCACGCCGCTATCGCGCAGGCCTCGACACTCGCCAGCCGCATCCCGATGATGCACTTCTTCGACGGCTTCCGCACGTCGCACGAAGTCGCCAAGATCCACCCGCTCTCCGACGACGTGTTGCGTGAATTGATCTTGGACGAGTGGATCGCCGACCACCGCGCGCGCGCCTTGACCCCCGACGCGCCGAAGATCCGTGGCACCGCGCAGAACCCCGACACCTTCTTCCAGGCCCGCGAAGCCTCGAACCCCTTCCACGACGCCTGCCCCCAGGCCGTGCAGGAGCAGATGGACCGCTTCGCCAAACTCACCGGTCGGCAGTACAAGCTTTTCGATTACGTCGGTCATCCCAATGCTGAGAAGGTCATCGTGATGATGGGCTCCGGCGCAGAAACCGCGCACAAGACCATCATGGAGATGCTGGCGTCGGGCGAGAAGGTCGGGCTCGTTAAGGTCCGTCTCTATCGGCCGTTCTCGATTGACCACTTCATCGCGGCCCTGCCGAAGTCAGCCAGACGTGTCGCCGTCCTGGACCGCACCAAAGAACCCGGCTCAACCGGCGAACCGCTGTACTTAGACATCGTCGCAGCCGGCTACGAGCAGAAACGAGACGACTTCCCCGTCGTCGTCGGCGGACGCTACGGCCTGTCGTCGAAGGAGTTCACCCCCTCGCACGTCAAAGCCGTCTTCGCCAACCTCGATAAGGACGAACCGAAGAACCACTTCACCGTCGGGATCATGGACGACGTGACACACCTGTCGCTGCCGATCGTTGAGGACGAGGTCGTCGTCCCCGAGGGCGTCACCCGCGCCCTGTTCTACGGCATGGGCGCCGACGGCACCGTCGGCGCCAACAAGAACACCATCAAGATCATCGGGGAGTCCACCGATTACTACGCGCAGGGCTACTTCGTCTACGACTCGAAGAAGTCCGGTGCGATGACCGTGTCGCACCTGCGTTTCGGCCCCGAGCCGATCCGCGCGACGTACCTCATCCGCAAGGCCGGGTTCGTCGCCTGCCACCTATTCACGCTTCTGGATACCGTGGACATGCTCGCCAACGCCGAGCACGGCGCGGTCTTCCTGCTCAACGCGCCTTATGGCCCGGATGAGGTCTGGGACCACCTGCCCGCCTCGGTCCAGGAACAGATCATCGAGAAGGAACTGAACTTCTACGTGATTGACGGATACGCCGTTGCGCAGAAAGCCGGGATGGGCCGGCGCATCAACACCGTCATGCAGACCTGCTTCTTTGCTATCTCCGGCGTCCTTCCGCGTGACGAGGCGATCGACAAGATCAAGAAGGCCGTCGAAAAAACCTATGCCAAGAAGGGCGAGGAACTGGTCCGCCGAAACTTCGCCGCGATTGATCAGTCCCTTGAAAACCTGCACCAGGTCTCGGTGCCCTCGCAGGTCACCTCGAGCATCGAGCCGCCACAGATCATCCCGGACCAGGCCCCCGACTTCGTGAAACGTGTCACCGCCGCCATGATGGCCGGCCACGGCGACGGCCTGCCGGTCAGCGCCTTCCCGCCCGACGGCACCTGGCCCACCGCCACCACGCAATACGAAAAACGCAATATCTCCCCCAGCGTCCCCGAGTGGGATCAGGATGTCTGCATCCAGTGCAACAAGTGCGTCCTGGTCTGCCCCCACGCGGCCATCCGATGCAAGGTGTATGAGGAGGACGCGCTCAACGACGCCCCCGATTCTTTTAAGAGCGCCGACTACAAAGCCCCGGACTTCAAGGGCCAGAAATACACCCTCCAGGTCGCGACCGAGGACTGCACCGGCTGCACGCTCTGCGTCAACGTCTGCCCGGCCAAGAACAAGGCCGTCCCCAAACGCAAGGCTATCAACATGATCACACGCGACGGGCACGAACAACGCCTGCGCGAACGCCGTGACTACGACTTCTTCCTGGATATCCCCGACCCCGACCGCTCCAGGATCAAGCGCCTGGACGCCAAAGGTTCACAATTCCTGCTCCCGATGTTCGAGTACTCCGGGGCATGCTCCGGCTGCGGCGAGACCCCTTACGTCAAGCTGCTGACCCAGCTCTACGGCGACCGGCTCCTGATCGCCAACGCCACCGGCTGCTCCTCGATCTACGGCGGGAACCTCCCGACCACGCCGTACTGCACCAACGATGAAGGCCGCGGCCCCGCGTGGAGCAACTCCCTATTTGAAGACAACGCCGAGTACGGCTTTGGCCATCGCGTTTCCATCGACCAGCACATCCGCCAGGCACACGACCTGCTTAAGGAACTCGGTTCACAACTCGACGCCTCGCTGGTGAATGAACTGATCAGCGAGACCGACGACGACCACGCCGGCATCGTCCGGCAACGCGAGCGTGTTACGCAACTCCGTGCCGCGCTTAAGAAGATCAAGTCCCCGCCCGCGCGTCGGCTTGAAGCCCTCGCCGACTACCTCGTGAAGAAAGCCGTCTGGCTGCTCGGCGGCGACGGCTGGGCCTACGACATCGGCTACGGCGGGCTCGACCACGTCCTGTCCATGCACCGGAACATCAACGTCTTGGTCCTGGATACCGAGGTCTATTCCAACACCGGCGGTCAGCAATCCAAGTCGACCCCACTCGGTGCCGCCGCGAAGTTTGCCGCCGCCGGCAAGAGCGTTCACAAGAAAGACCTGGGCCTGATGGCGATGAGCTACGGCCACATCTACGTCGCCAGCATCGCCATGGGCGCCAACGACAACCACACCGTCAAGGTCATGCAGGAGGCCGCGGCCTACCCCGGCCCATCGCTGATTATTGCCTATAGCCACTGCATCGCCCACGGCTACGACCTGTCGCACGGCCTGGATCAACAGAAACGCGCCGTCGCCTCAGGCATCTGGCCGCTCTACCGATTCGATCCGCGACGCACCACGCAGGGCCTCCCCGCCTTGCAACTGGACAGCAAGCCCCCGTCGATCCCCGTCTCAGAATACATGAGCCAGGAGACACGCTTCCGCATGGTCGAGAAGATCGACCCCGACCGCTTCAGGCTGCTCTCCAAAGCCTCCCAGCGACACGCCGCGCAACGCATCCAGTTGTACCAACACCTGGCCTCGTTGGCGGTGCAGGACATCACGGACAATAACTAAACCATTCATCATGCCGCGTCCTAGGCACGGCATGCAGAAGGACAAACAACATGGACCTCTCTACCAACTACCTGGGGCTCACCCTCCCGCACCCTTTAATGCCCGGGGCCTCGCCCCTCGCCTACGACATGGGATCAGTCAAACGCCTGGAAGACGCCGGCGCAGCCGCGATCGTCATGCCATCACTCTTTGAAGAGCAGGTGCTGCGCGAACAGATCGCGGCCCACGACAGCCTGGTCACCCACACCGAGGCCTTCGCCGAGGCGCTGGACTACCTGCCCAGCCACGAGGACTACAAGCTCGGCCCGCACGAGTATCTCGAAAAAATCACCGCCATCAAAGACTTCACGAATCTTCCCGTGATCGCCTCGCTCAACGGCATCCACGGCGGACGCTGGCTGGACTACGCCAAACTCATCGAGCAGGCCGGGGCCGATGCGTTGGAGCTGAATGTGTACTACGTCGCGATGGACCCCGCCGAGACAGGCCCGGTCCTTGAAGACCGTGCCGTGGAGATGGTCCGTTGCATCAAGCAGACCACCAGGCTCCCGGTCGCTGTCAAGCTGTCCCCGTTCTACACCTCGCTGGTCGAGTTCACCGGCCGACTCGTCAAGGCCGGGGCCGATGCGCTGGTCATCTTCAACCGGTTCTATCAGCCGGACATCGACGTCGAAGAGCTGGAGGTCAACCGCGTCAACCTGTCGTCCCCCGACGAGCTGCTCCTGCGTATCCGCTGGCTGGCGATCCTGTCCTGCCGGGTCGATGCGTCGCTGGCGGTCACCGGCGGGGTCCACAGCGAGATCGACGTGGTCAAGTCCATCATGGCCGGTGCCCACGCCGTGCAGATGGTCTCCGCGCTGCTCGAGCACGGCCCGGAACACCTGCTCACCATCCACGAGGACCTCGAGCGCTGGCTGATCGACCACGAATACGACTCGCTGCAACAACTCCAAGGCAGCATGAACCTGGAAAACTGCCCCAACGCAGCCGCCTACGAACGCGCCAACTATGTGCAATTGCTCCAGAGCTGGAAATACT
>CBDUNP010000229.1:0-5457 GCA_965368605.1 uncultured bacterium
CGTTTTACACGGATCGATGGGGAATCTTTCTACACGATCCGTAATTACGATCGCCTGGCCCCTTTTCTGATGAGCGTTGTCAGTGACTCGGATCACTGGATGTTCATCTCAAGCAATGGGGGGCTGACCGCGGGCCGAGCCAACTCAAACAAGGCCGTCTTCCCCTACGAAACGGAGGACATGCTGCACCAGTGCCACGACTTCACCGGGCCCCGCACGTCTCTGTGGATCAAGCGGGACGGTGATGACGCGATTCGCTGGGAGCCTTTCAGGGAATCGGCGAAAGATAGTTTTGAGATCAGCCGCAACCTTTACAAGAGTGAATTGGGGAACGTGTTGATCTATGAAGAGATCAACCACGACCTGAATATGTCGTTCAGGTATGGCTGGTGCTTCAGCGATCGCTTTGGTATTGTCCGTGATGCGGTCATCGCCAACGCCGGCGACAGCACGGTTGAAGTCCGGCTGATGGATGGTTTGTTGAATATCCTGCCCGCCGGGCTTACGCCGCAGGTCACGCAGCAGCGGCACTGCCTGGCCGATGCGTACAAGCACAACGAGGTCGATGTCGAGACCGGGCTTGGGATGTATTCGCTCAGCTCGATGATCCTGGACCGGCCCGAGCCCGGCGAGTCACTTTACGCGACCACCGTCTGGAGCACCGGCCTGCCCGAGCCCAAGGTCATACTCGACCCGTCGCAGATTTCCGCCTTCCGTCAGAATGGCGAGATGCGGTGCGACACGCTCTTTAAGGGGCGCAAGGGCGCTTATCTCTTATCCGCCAACCTGCGGCTTGAGCCCGGGCAGACCCATGGCTGGAAGATCGTCGCCGACGCGATGCAGACGCAGTGTCAGGTCGACAGCACGCGGCAGTTTTTACTGACCGAGGCGGACCCGAGCAAGACGCTTGCGGACGATTGCCGGCAGGGGGCCATGAACCTGCGCCAGAACCTGGCCAGCGCCGACGGGATACAGCAATCCGGCAGCGTGACCATGAATGCGCACCACCTTGCGAATGTGCTTTTTAACAACATGCGTGGCGGGGTGTTTGATCATAACTACGATGTCGGCCGCGATGACCTGGCTGAGTTTATACAGAGCCGAAACAGACAGGTGGCTGAACGGTGCAAGGGATTCCTTGGTGGCCTGCCCGACATGTCTCCGGTGCAGGCGGTGATCGAGTCGGCGCAGCAACAGGACGACGCGGACCTGCTTCGGCTGTGTTACGAATACCTGCCCATCTACTTCAGCCGACGCCACGGCGACCCGAGCCGGCCCTGGAACTTCTTTGATATCCGTTTGCGCGATGAGCAGGGCAACCACATGCTCTCGTATCAGGGCAACTGGCGCGACATCTTCCAGAACTGGGAGGCCTTGTGCATCAGCTTCCCGGGCTTTTTGCCCAGTATTATCGCCAAGTTTGTTAACGCCTCGACGGCAGACGGCTATAACCCTTACCGGATCACACGCGAAGGCATCGACTGGGAGGTGGTGGACCCCGACGACCCCTGGAGCAACATCGGCTACTGGGGCGATCACCAGATCATCTACCTGCTGAAGTTTCTGGAGACACTTGACCGTTTCGAGCCGGATCGCATCACGCAGATGCTCACGCAGGATATCTTCAGCTACGCGGACGTGCCGTACACGATCAAGCCTTACACCGAGGTGTTGAATGATCCGCACGACACGATCACGTTTGATTTTGCTCGCTCAAAACGAGTTGATCAACGCATTGAGCAGACCGGGTCGGACGGCAGGCTGCTCGCGGATGAGTCGGGCGGCGTTTATCACGTCAATCTGGCGGAGAAGCTGATCGTCCCGGCGTTGACAAAACTCAGCAACCTGGTGCTCGACGGCGGCCTCTGGCTTAACACGCAGCGTCCCGAATGGAACGACGCCAACAATGCGCTGGTCGGCCACGGCCTGTCCATGGTGACGGTCTGTTACCTCCGGCGATACCTCAAGTTCATCTCTCGAATGATTAATCAGTCGGGGGCTGGGGAATTGGTGCTGTCACAGCAGGTGGCCACCTGGCTTGCAGACATCTCGTCGGCCTTGCGGGACCACGCGCATCTGGTTGATCAGGAACGGGTCTCGGACGCCGACCGCATGTCGCTGCTTAACGCACTGGGCAAGGCCTTCGGAGAATACCGTCAGCAGCTTTATGCTCAGGGGCTCGTCGGCAAGACCACCGTGTCACGCGAGCAGGTCACTGCCATGATCGATGGGGCCATGGCGATGGTCGATCACAGCATCCGGGTCAACCGCCGGGACGATGGTCTGTACCACGCTTACAACCTGATGGATGTCTCGGTATCCCACGACGAGGTTGGTATCGAACATCTGTATGAGATGCTCGAGGGACAAGTCGCGGTTCTCAGCAGCGGGCTTCTGGAAGCGGACGAGGTCTTGAACCTGTTGAGCGTGATGCGCGGCAGCGACCTGTACCGAGCGGACCAGGACAGCTACATCCTGTACCCCAACCGCGACCTTCCCGCGTTTCTTACCAAAAACGTGGTGCCCGCGGAGCAGGTCGAGAAGTCGAAACTATTGTGTGCCTTGATTGATGCCGGCGACCAATCCATCATCATGCGGGACGCCAGCGGGAAGTATCGGTTCAACGGCGCGTTTTACAATGTCAAAGAACTGACGGCCGCGCTCGATGCGCTGGGGAGCCAAGAGGCTTGGCGATCGTTCGTAGAGCAGGATAAAGACCGGGTCTGCAAGATTTACGAGGGCGTCTTTAATCACAAGGCGTTCACCGGCCGGTCCGGGGGGATGTACGGCTACGAGGGGCTCGGCTGCATCTACTGGCACATGATCTCCAAACTGCTGCTGGCGGTGCAGGAGAATTACGAACGTGCCGTCCGTCATGGCGAAGATGCGGAGACGGTTAAGGCACTGGCGGAAGCGTATTACGATGTCAGGCACGGCCTGGGTTTCAACAAGACCCCGGACGAGTACGGCGCGTTCCCGACCGACCCGTACTCGCACACGCCTGGCTTCGCCGGGGCACGTCAGCCCGGCATGACCGGGCAGGTCAAGGAAGAAGTCATCACACGCTGGGGCGAGTTGGGTGTGGCGGTGTCGCAGGGGGCGTTACGGTTTACGCCGACGCTGATCCGTCGAAAAGAGTTTCTGCGGATCGAGTCCCGCTTCAATTACTTCGACGTGTTGGGTGAGTCCGGGAGGATCGACCTTGCGGAGGGGACGCTTGGGTTCACGTTCTGCCAGGTACCTGTGATTTATACACTCGCCGATCAGCCGGCCGGGGTTACCGTCACGTTGGACGACGGGCAGACGCAGTCCTATCAGGGCGATACACTTCCCAGCGAGGTCGCGGCCGAGGTCTTCAAGCGTTCGGGCCGGGTGAGACGGATCGACGTCGTGGTCCCGGATCAGAGTATTCTGGATTGATGTCGTTGTGCTTGGGGCGGTGATGGCCAAGCTGGTTGCCGGATACACCAGGCCCGATAATCTCGCTGCCTGTACACATCTCTACGGGGTTTTGATCGTCAGGCTTGACGCCTGAAACCGATTGCCGTTACTCTAAATGCCCTAACAGGACACTTACTTTCATTTGGGCGCACGGATGCTCCGCGAACTACATATCCTTAATCTGGCGGTCATCGAAGACGCCCGCATCGATTTCACCGGCGGGCTTAATGTCTTTACCGGCCAGACCGGGGCGGGCAAGAGCCTGGTCATCGGGGCGTTTGAGATCCTGCTCGGGCTGCGCACCGCGGGGGATATGATCCGGGCCGGGGCGGAGCAGGGACGCGTCACCGGGTTGTTTGAGATCCACGATCCGGGCATCGCCGAGCGGGTCGGTTCGCTCTTGGATCAGGCGATTGAACCGGGTGAAGAACTACTGATCACGCGCAAGCTGTTCGCGTCCGGCCGATCGTCGGTGTCGGTCAACGGGCTGCCCGTGACCAATGCCATGGTCAAGCAGATCGGCCAGCACATTGTGGATATCCACGGCCAGCACGATCACCAGCACCTGCTAAAGCCTTCCAATCAGCTTCATATCCTGGATGCGTTTGCGAAATGCATGAATGACCGTGCGCGTTTTGCTGAGCAGCTTGCGGAGCTACAGAGGCTGACGAAGACGAGGCGTGAGTTGACGACCGGTTCGGACCTGCGCCGTCAGCAGCTTGACCTGTATGAGTTTCAGGCGGACGAGATCGACGCGGTCGAGCCACAGGCCGGGGAGTTTCCGGAGTTGCAGGCACGGCACCGGGTTTTACATAGCCTGCAACGTATCAAGCAGGACGCGGGCGGCGCGCACGCGGCGCTCTATGAGGCGGAGGGGTCGGTCGCGGAACGGTTGCAGGTCATCACGCACCTGCTGATCGAGTTGGCGGAGCTGGACCCGGACCTTGAGGAGGTGTCGGAGCAGGTACGCTCGTCGACACTCGCCTTGCAGGAGGCCGCGTTTGAACTGGGCCGTTATGTGGATCGTCTGGAGCACGACCCGGCGGAGGCGGAGGAGGTTGATCAACGCCTCAACGCGCTGAACCGGATGGTCAGCAAATACGGCGACGGGCAGAAGTCCGACGACCCGTTGTTGCCCGTGATCGATTACCGCGAGGAGATCGGCCAGAAGATCGCCGAACTGCGTTCGATGGATAGCGACCTGGGCGGGATTGATGGGAAGATCGAGACCTGCCGAACCGCGCTGCTGATTACCGCCAGCAAGCTGACCACCGCTCGAGAGAAGGCGGCGAAGAAGGTGGTGCCGATGGTGCAGGCACAGCTCAAGGAACTGGGGATGGCCGAGGCGGCGTTTGATATCGCGTTTGATCGGCTGGCGCTTGATGACGACCTCAATAAGCTGCCGGGCGGGTCGGGGCTGGACGCCGTGGAGATGCTGGTGCGGACCAACCCCGGCCAGCCGATGCAGCCCCTGCGGAAGATCGCGTCCGGCGGGGAGATGTCGCGGATCATGCTGGCGCTCAAGTCGGTGCTGGCGGCGAGCGACCGGATCAGCGTGCTGGTCTTCGATGAGATCGACGCCAACATCGGCGGGCGGCTGGGGACCGTGATCGGCAAGAAGCTGCAACAACTGGCAGCGGTTCGGGGGGCGAGCAACGCTAAGCCGCGTGCGACGAAGCGGGGGGGCAACGTGGAGTCGCCGCATCAGGTGTTGTGTATCTCGCACCTGCCACAGATCGCCGCGTTTGCGGACAACCACCTGCGGATTATCAAGGCCGTCGTCGGCAAGGGCAAGGCTCGGCAGACGCATACCACGGTCGAGACGATCACCGGGAAGGCCCGTGTCGAGGAGCTTGCAGAAATGATGGCGGGGCATGACGTGACCGCCACGACCCGTAAGCAGGCTCGGGAGTTGATCACCGCCGCGGGCGATTAGCGGGGATCGGTTTGCCGGGGCGATTGAGTTCTGCGACGATCTGCTGCATGAAATCATTACTATATCTGGCGTGTGTTCTT
>CBDUNP010000230.1:0-5448 GCA_965368605.1 uncultured bacterium
AAGTCCCGCCCGACATCGTTGTAGCGGCGGCCGTCGTTGTCGATGCCGTCGGCACCGAGGCTGTAGAGGATGACGCCGGCGACTTCGGTGCGGTAGCGCAGTTGTTGGTCGTCAAACGGGTCGAGTGGGACGGCGTCGATGAATTGGGGGACAAGGTCGGAGAGTTGCGAGGGGAATCGGCCGTGCGCCTGGCGGTAGCGTTCGGCGGCGATGCCCGTGAGCAAGGCTCGGCGTCGGGCCTCGCACTGTCGGGATGCGCGGTAGGCTGAAGACAACGCCGGGATCATCATCCGGGTGACGATGCAGATGCGCGGCACGCGGTTGTCGATGTCGTCCAGGTAGGCTGGCAGGGGCCAGGTCGGGCTCTCGGCATACGCGACGTAGTCCTCCATCACGTCCAGCGAGCTGCTGTGGTCGATGTCCATCAGGCCCGAGGTGCGCAGGGCGGCGACGATGACTCGGCCGGCGGTTGGGGTGGATGAGAGTGAGCCGGCGAGTGTTTCGGTATCGTTGAAGATGCCGTGGATAAAGCACCGTTCGCCGACCATCGCGCGCAGCATGATCCTGTCCATGTCGATCGGTTCGATGGCGTCGGCGAGCACCCGGAGCTGATCGTCGCTGAGCTTCCCGCTGGCGACCAGCATCTCGATCTGCTCGTAGGCCAGCGACTGGATCGAGATATTGACCAGTGCGGAGATGATAAGCGGTTCGTTGTTCAAGGAGTGAGCGATGGCGAGGATCGTGATGCAGCGTTGGGCCGCAAGGTCGTGATCGCCCCGGTCGTGGTCCAGGATGGATTGCAGCTTCAGGACCCGAGCGCTTCGGCGCAGCTGGCCCAGGTGCGGCAGCATGACATTGATCCCCTGCCGGTAGTCGCCGACATACCGGCTGCTTTCGATCAGGGCGGCTTCCTCCATAAGTGCGATGGCTTCGCTGTGTAACGCGAGGTACGCTTCGATGCGCTTGGCCATCTCGGGGTCGAGCGGTTCGCCCAGCACGAACTCTTCTTCCATCGCGGTCACGATCGGGATGTTTTCGTATTCCTCAACCTCGTGATTCATCGGGAATGAGGCGAACGCACGCTGATATGCGTCGGCGGCGTTGACTTCCGGGATGACGTACCAGTCGTTAAGCTCGATCGGCTCGATCGGGTACCCCGCATCCCGCACCGCCTGGACACGTTGTTGCAGCGCCCGATACGCCACGACCCGGTACAGCACGAAGACTAGTAGCAGCGACAACGCCATCGCCGACAGCAGCTTGATCCAGAACATCTTTCGGCCCTGGGTCGGGCTCGGGGGGATCGGCCTGTCGGTGCTGTATGAAGGGTCGGGCTTGTCTGGCATAGATCCGTGGCTCCGTGGGGCACCGGGGAGACCCTCAGGACTTGGTTTGGAGGCGGGCCCGGTACCCATGATAAGGACGTAGCCGGGGGCGGGTGGTTGCGGGGATACCGGGGGATGCCGTGGGCCGCAGGGACATGCGGGGGCCGGGGTGGATTCCGTAGCCGGGGGCGGTGTGACGCGGGGGGCGTGGGGGTCTAAGATCGGGGGCTGCCGGGACACAAAACCGCCCCCGACCCCATAATTTCAGGAGCCCAGACGGATGCCGATTGAAATCACCATGCCACGCCTTTCAGACACCATGGAAGAGGGGACACTGGTCAAATGGCGGGTCAAAAAGGGCGATGAGGTCGCGTCGGGGGACCATTTGGCGGATGTCGAGACAGACAAGGCGACCATGGAGCTCCAGGCCTTCGACGATGGCCGTGTGGCGGCCCTGGCGGTCCAGGAAGGCGATACCACGCCCGTGGGCAGCCTGATCCTGATGCTGGCTGAGGACGGAGAATCGCTGGAGGACGCCGCTGCGGCGGTTTCAGGGGCCTCTGGGGGCTCGTCTAAAGCATCGTTGGCCCAGGCGGCTTCCGGCGGCGACTCCGGGGGCGATTCCGGGGGCGGGGGTGTGGCGGTGGCGGAACCTCCCGCAGACGCATCGGCGGCGGCCAGCTCTGCCGGGGCCCCTCAAGGGGACGGCAAAAGGCAGCGGGTCAGCCCGGTGGCCAGGAAGATCGCCGAGGAACACGGAATAGACATCGCCTCCATCGCCGGCTCCGGCCCGGACGGGCGGGTGATCAAGCGCGACGTTCTGGCGGTGGTTGAAGGCGGCGGTGGCCAGGCGGCACCGGCAGCGGCGTCGGCCACGAGCGCCAAGCCGCAGGCGGCGGCACCCAGCGCCCCGGTTGCGCCGGTCGGGCTTGAAGCGAAAACGATCACACTCTCCGGGATGCGAAAAACAATCGCGCGTCGGCTGGTCGAGTCCAAGACCACCGTGCCTCACTTCCAGGTGACGGTGTCGATCAACATGGACCCGCTGATGGAGCTGCGCAAGACGCTGAACGCACAACTGGAAGCCCAGGGTGTGAAGCTGTCGGTCAACGACTTCATCACCCGGGCGACGGCGCTGGCGTGCGTGAGCCACCCGGAGGCGAACAGCTCCTGGGCCGGCGACACGATCATCCAGCACGGGACGGTCAACGTCGGCGTCGCGGTGTCGCTCCCAGCGGAGCGCGGCGGCGGGCTGGTCGTGCCGGTCATCCGTGACGCGCAGAGCAAGGGCCTCAGGCAGATCAGCGAAGACACCAAACGCCTGGCCAAGAAGGCACGTGAGTCCGGCCTGACCCCCGAAGAAATGGGCGACGGCACGATCACACTCAGCAATCTGGGGATGTACGGCGTCGATCAGTTCACCGCGATCATCAACCCACCCCAGGCCGCCATCATCGCGGTCGGTGGCGCGATCCAGAAGCCGGTCGTCCGCGACGGGCAGATCGTCATCGGCCACGAGATGAACGCGACCCTCTCCGGCGACCACCGCACGATCGACGGCGCACAGGGCGCAGAATACCTCGGGACGTTCAAGCAGCTGCTTGAAAACCCCGCGGCGCTGTTGATCTGATCAGCTATCTATAAAAGATGAATTCACGCGGGGGCGCGGGGTGTAGCCACGGGGGGTGAATCAGCGACCACCGCGGCGGCGTCGTGTCGATCACTTTGTAATAAATCGGTCTGCGCCGCGTTGTCCGGGCGCTGGGAGCGGTTCAGGGGCGCGGACGTAGGGTGCGTTCGTGCGAGCTTCAAGACGACCGGCGAGCCGAGCATGTACGTCAGGCCGATCCTCCTGCAACAATTCTCCAGGAACGCGGACAGCCCCGGTTGCTTCATCATCCGGTGCAGCACCATCGGCAGGAAGAACTGGCGTTGACGGCCGGCGTACGCCAGGTTGTACGGACGACAGGTCTTGTCGATGACGTCGGTGGTAAAGCACCGGTAGGGGCGGGTATTGCCCTCGATCTTTTTCTTCAGGCCGAACAGCAGGTTCTCCATACGATTGACGCTGTAGACCGAGGGGTAGTCGATGATGACCGCGTGCTTGCCGACCCGCGCGGCCTCTTTGAGCATGTCCTGCCAGTGATCCATGTGGGCCATGAGCCGTATCGCGATCACGATATCGAAGGAGTCGTCGGCGTAGGGGAGGCTGGTGAGCGAGCCGACATGAAACCGGGACCGCTCATGCTTGAGGAACGGCTTTAGCCGGTCGGCGCAGCTGATGTCGCTGCCGATGGTTGTGACATCGTAGCCCCGTTCGAGCAGCGCACCGGTGAGCTGGGCGTGACCGCCACCAATCTCCAGGACCCGATTGCCGGCGCAGTTATTGAGCATGCCCCAGACGGCGTCCCACTGCTTATCCAGCAGCCAGGTGCCGACGGGCCCGGCGAATCGGCCGGCGTAGGCGTCGGTCGAGGTCTCGATGTCTGGTGTATCCCCGCTGATGAACACGTCACGCTCCATCGGGTCCGACGCCGGGTTACTTCCGGCTTGAATAGTTTGATCGAACGGTCATGTATATACCTGCGGCAATCTCGCCGTGTCAATTCATCTTACAACCAATCAGGGACACTAACCGGCTTTCTTCTGCCCCGGGAACTCGGTCACCGTGATGCCGCCTTTGCCGGCGCGTTTACTGGTGTACATCGCCTCGTCCGCAGCGGTGAGCAGGTCCGCGAGCTTGGTCTTGTGGGTAGGTGTTCGACAGGTCGTCACGCCGATGCTGAAGCTGATCGTTGTGGTTGCGCCCCCGCCGATCGGTATCACCTGCCCGACACAAGCGCTGGCGACACGCTCAGCAATCTGGCGTGCGGTGTCCTCGGAGACGTTCATCAGGAAGATGGCGAACTCGTCACCCCCGAGCCGACCGATCAGGTCGCTGGAGTCGATGTTGGCACGCAGCAGCCGGGCAACCTCGGCCAGAACCTGGTCGCCCGCTTCGTGGCCGTGAGTATCATTGACCTGCTTGAACCCGTCCAGGTCGATCGCGATGGCGCAGACCGGCAGGCTACGTTCGACCGATGTGTGTAGCCGGCGGTCACCCAGCCTGCTGAACCCCCGGCGGTTAAGCAGCTGCGTCAACGGGTCGGTCATCGCCTCGAACTCCAGGGCGTTGACTTGTTCGTGCTGCTTGGTCAGCAGGTTTTCCATCTCGCAGAGCTGGCGAACCATTCCCGCGGTGTCGGCCGCGAGCTCGCTAAGCATCCGGGCTTTGACGTGGTCGTCGATACGCATGGACGACGCACCACGATGCACCTCTTTGGCGTAACGAACCGCGTTTTTAATAAACTTATCGGGTGAGCCCTGCCCCGCCAGGAACTGGCCATGGACCGCGTCCAGCCACTCCATCCGGTCTGGTGTCATCGGTTCGCCGTCGTGCGGGAGCATCCCCGCGATCATGTTCGCAAGGTCCGTTGCCGAGGCGTCCTTCTGCGTCATAACTTGCTGGTGGTGGTCAAGCACCTGCTCGCAGATTAACGGCGAGACGTGCCAGCTTGTCAGCAGGTGATGCCCGACGACGGCGTGATCGATCCCAAAGTAATCGCGCTCAAGCTGGTGCAGCGGCTGGGCTTTTAAGTGGTCAGGACTGATCCGGGTGTAAAAGCCCGTGTCCACCGCCCACAGCGCGGACAGCCCGATATCCTGGATCAGCCCGATCGCGTAGGCGGCCTGCGCAGACGGCGGGCTGGTCTTCTCCGCGACAGTCTGGGCGAGGTAGGCTTTCTCCAGGCTGTTGACCCAGAGGCGTTGGCTGATTTCGGGATCAAGCCCGGTGTCTTTGGCCATCATGTTCAACGCGAACGCCATCGCGATCGAACGTGCACGCGTGGCTCCCATGTGGATCACCGCACGCTGGACATCGTTGATCTCGCCAACCACACCGACCGCGGCGGAGTTGGCTACACTCAAGACCCGCGCCGTCAGCGCCGGGGACTGTTTCAAGGCCTGGATGACCTGATCAGGATCGGTCGGTGACGCATTCAACACCGCCATCAGCGGGCCCGGGTGGATATCCAGCCGACCGATTTTTGCCAGGACATCCGTCCCGCGGGTGCGCGCGTGC
>CBDUNP010000231.1:0-5424 GCA_965368605.1 uncultured bacterium
GGCGAAGCGGACCAGCCGACGGCGGAGCGTGTTGCGCAACGACCACAACTCGGCGGCAGGGACTTTATCGACATTCTTCCAGGGGTCATCAAACGCGCCGGCGCCGTTGATCTTCGGCTTGATGTACTTCTTGTAGAACGGCTGCGCTTCGGGGGAGAGCCAGGTCTGCCAGTGGATGCCGTTGGTGACGTGCCCGATCGGGACGTCGCTTGTTTTCTTGACATCGAAGAGGCTCTGCCACATCTCTCGGGAGACTTCGCCGTGCAGTTTGGCGACGCCGTTGGCGCGTCGGCTTAAGCGCAGCGCCAGCGCAGTCATGCAGAGCATCGCCTTCTTGTTGCCGGGGTCTTCGCTGCCCAGTTCCATCACGTCGGCGAGCTTGAGCCTGGAGCCTTTCAGCAACGGCTTGAGGTACTTGCGCGCCATCGCCGGGGTGAACCGGTCGTGCCCGGCGGGGACGGGCGTGTGCGTCGTGAAGACGGTATGCGAAGCGACTTTGTCGATCGCGTCCTTGGGCTTGTGCTTCTTGCTGACAAGATCGCAGACGAGCTTCATCGGGGCGAACGCGGCGTGGCCCTCGTTCATGTGCAGTACGGTGAACTTCTCGCCGACGGCCTTGAGCGCCTTGACGCCGCCGACGCCGAGCAGGACTTCCTGACGGATGCGCGTCTCGTCGTTGCCGCCGTAGAGGTGCGCTGTGATCTTGCGGTCGGCCGGCTTGTTCGCGGGGATGTCGGTGTCCAGCAGGTACAGCCCGACCCGGCCGACGTCCGCACGCCAGACCTTGACCTTGATCTTGTTCGATCCCATCCGCAGCGAAAACGTCTTGCCGGTGTCGGTCACCGCAAGCTGGCTGAAGTCGTAGGTCGGGTAGACCGCGAGGGTCGAGCCGTCGGGGTTGATCTCCTGTCGGTAGTAGCCGTGGCGGTAGAGCAGGCCGACGGCGACCAGGGGCGTGCCGATGTCTGATGCACTTTTCAGGTGATCGCCAGCGAGCACGCCCAACCCGCCGGAGTAGATCGGCAGGCTTTCGTGCAACGCGAACTCGGCGCAGAAGTAGGCGGCCCTCATGCGTTTCTGCTTGGCGGTATGGGAGCGGGCAAACCAGGACTTGCTGCGCAGGTAGGTGGCGAGGTCTTTCTCGCGGGCGCTCAGCCGGGCGAGGAAGCCTTTATCGTCGGCAAGCTGATCGACACGGTGCTTGGGGAGTTGCGAGATGACCGCCAATGGGTTACGGCTGGTGGATTCCCAGAGCGCCGGTTCGAGCGAGGCGAACAGCCGTTGCGTATCCGCGTCCCAGGTCCAACGCAGGTTCATCGCCAGCGCGCGGAGCCGTTTGGTAATGTTAACCGGTTTAACATTCGAGCCTGTCTTACGCTTCGTGGCTGATTTACCCATCGTGTTGCCTATCTATGTAAAGGTTATGTGTCTTGCGTAACGCCCCGGCTACTGCCTGCCAAAGAGCCGAACTTCCTGCGCCAGTTGTTTGGCGAGTGGTCGTGTCAGTTGTCCGGGCTTCAGCCGCCACTGCCAGTTGCCCGTCACCGTGCCCGGCAGGTTCATCTTGGCTTCGTTGCCCAGACCCAGCAGGTCCTGTACCGGGAAGATAGCCGTATCCGCCACGGAACTCAAAGCCAGCCGGATCAGGTCACGGTGAATCGTCTTGGGCGACCCGCCGGTGTAGCTCAGGACGCGCTGACGCTCGCTGAGACCGCCCTTTTCCGATTTTCGACCGGCATTATTGAACCAGCCACGGACGGTGTCGTTGTCGTGCGTCCCGGTGTAGGCCACGCATCGGCTGGGGAAGTTGTGCGGGGCGTGGTAGCTGTCATCGTTGCCGAAGGCGAACTGGAGGACGCGCATCCCGGGGAACTCGAAGCGATCACGCAACGCCTCGGCCTCGGGGGTCAGCAAACCCAGGTCCTCGGCAATAATCGGGACGTTGCCGAGCTTGCGTTTCAGTGCGGTAAAGAAGTCCGCACCCGGGCCCTTGCGCCATCGACCTCGCCGGGCGTTGCGGTCGCCGGCGGGGACTTCCCAGTACCGGCAGAAGCCCAGGAAGTGGTCGATCCGCACCGCGTCAAACTGTGACAGACAGTGACGGAACCGGCTGGCCCACCACTCGTAACCGCTGGCCTTGTGGCGGGACCAGCTATACAGCGGGTGCTTCCAGAGCTGCCCCGTCTTGCTGAACGCGTCCGGGGCCGAGCCGGAGATCACCTTAGGCATCCCATCGGACTTCAGTTGGAACAATTTCGGGTTGGCCCAGACGTCGCAGCTGTCGTGCGCAACAAAGATCGGGATGTCGCCGATGAGCCCGATCTTCTTTGATTCGCAGTAGCGCTTCATCTCGGACCATTGGCGGTCGAACTGATATTGCACGAAGGCGTGATAGGCGATCTCTCCCGCCAACTCATTGCGGGCACAGGTCAGGTCGTGCTTGCGGCGTTGGCGCATGCCCGGCGTCCACTTGCACCAGTGCTTGCCGCCGTGGGCTTTGCGTAACGCACAGAAGAGCGTCCAGTCATCCAGCCAGTCTTTGTGTTTATCACGGAACCGGTCCAGTGCGCCGCGCGACCGCGCGGGCTTGGCCATGTAGCGATCGAAAGCGATACGCAGCCGGGGCTCTCGGTATCGGCGGACCGCGGTGTAATCCACCCGTGTCGGCTTAACGCCTTTGATCGCAGCAACCTCGCCGCGCTTAAGCAGCCCGTCTTCAAACATTGACTGAAGGCTGATAAGGATCGGTTCGCCGGCAAAGGAGGAATACGCGCTGTACGGGCAGCCGTGCTTGTCCGAGGGGTTGATCGGGAGCATCTGCCAGGCGCGTTGCCCACTGTCGGCCAGGAAATCGGCGAAACGGTACGCCTGAGCCCCCAGGTCGCCGCAGCCGTGCGGCCCCGGCAGCGAGGTCGGGTGCAGCAGAACCCCGCTGACACGTTTACCCAGTTGAAAACCCTTGCTCAAGACAAACCGCCTCCCATGCCCGGTGAGTGAGTGGGCCTCACCGATTGGGGGGTGGGCCAGATCGGCAAGGATAGCCTTATCCACTTCGGGCACAAAATCCCAGCCAGAGGGCTCCCCCTATCGCGGAGCCTGCGTTACAATCCCAGCCAAGTGTTTCACCACATCATGTCTCAAATGGAGCCATCCCATGGATCGGGCAACCTCCCTCCTCACCGTCTTGTTACTTACTGTTTCTTCGGCCGTGTGCCTTGCACAAGAGGCCGAACCCGCGTCCGCCGCCCCGGAAGCCGCTCCGGAAACTCCCGCCAAGCCGAAGATCCAGATCAACCTCGGCCACGCATTGGACTCATTGGAAGGCGAGCAGCCGCCGGACCTCTCCGCCACAGGCGAGTCGATCGAGCAGCTGCGCGCCCGCGCCCACAAGCTCGCACGGGAACGCGAGCAGCAGGACAAGACCATCTGGTCCGAGGAACGTCTTGCGCAGGAATACGAAGAAACCTTCGTCAAGCTCTGGGACGACCTGCGCCTTAGCGGCCACAAGCCCGGCGACTTCATCGCGTTTCAGTTCGAGCAACTGCGGATCGGTTCGCCCGGCGAAGCGGTAAACCTTGTGGAGGGTGTCTCGCGTTCGACGCTTGACCAGGCCGCCAAGGAGCTGGACCACGCCCAGTGGCAGACGATGGTTAAAAACCTCTCCGGCGCAGGCTACCGCGTCACCCAAAGCGAATGGCACCACGCGACCTTCGCCACCGATGACCAGGACCGACGCATCTCCACCTTCAATATCACGATCGATCTGACCCACCTCGATAGCAGCAAACGCCTGACCGTCACCGGCCCGATCGACATCGTCTGGACCGAAGACCTCAACGCCCACGGCCATCACAAACCCGGACTCATCGACGCGACCGGGCTCAAGCTGCTCACCCGCACCGGCGAGCCGATGTTCAAGGCCACCGACCTGGGCAAGGTCCCCTTCGGCGTCGGGCACGACGACATCCTCGCACACGACCTGAACAACGACGGCCTGATCGACCTGGTCTACCCCAACTCCAACGAGTTGTTCGTCAACCGCGGCAACGGGCATTTCGTCCGCGAAAAACTCTGCGAACACCCGATCCGCGTGATTTCTGAGGCCGCCCTGGCGGACTTCACCGGCGACGGCGTGACCGACTACCTGGTCGCCGGGTCGAACCATGCCGGCAAGGGCGCGCCCAAGCAGTACGGGCTGTTTCTTTTTCAGCGCGACGCCGACGGCGGGTTCAGCAACCCCGCGACGATCGCCATCAAGCCCAGCGAGATGCCGCTGGTCCTGCCCTCCGCGATGGCGGTCGGGGATATCGACGGCGACGGCGACCTGGACGTCTGGGCCTCGCAGTACAAGGCCGCCTACTCCGGCGGGAACTTCCCCACCCCCTACTACGACGCCAACGATGGCTACCCCGGCTACCTGCTGACCAACAACGGTGACGGCTCGTTCACCGAATCGACCGAAGGCTCGGGCCTGGAGGACAAACGCTACCGCCGGGCCTTCCGCGCCTCTTTCGTGGACCTCGACGACGATCATGATCTGGACCTGCTGGTCGTCTCCGACTTCGCAGGCGCGGACCTTTTCTACAACGACGGCCACGGCGTCTTCACCGACGTCACCACCTCGGCGCTGGACATCCCCACCAACTTCGGCATGGGCCTGACCTTCGACGACTTCGACAACGACGGCGTGATCGACTTTTACGTCACCGGCATGGCTTCCACCACCGCGCGCCGGCTGTCGAAGATGGGGCTACAGCACCCCGAACTCGCCGAGCACAACGACCAGCGCCTGATCGTCGCCTACGGCAACCGGATGTACCTGGGCCAGAGCGCCGGTCGCTTCATCGAGCCGGACTTCCGCGACCAGGTCGCACGCTCCGGATGGTCCTGGGGCGTCGCCTCGGCTGACTTCAACAACGACGGGCACAGCGACCTCTACATCGCCAACGGGAACAAGTCCGGCCTCAGCGCCAAAGACTACTGCACCCGCTTCTGGTGTCACGACATCTACTCCGGCGACTCCAACGAAGACCCCGCACAGTTCAAGGTCTTCACCGACGAGTTGGGCGACTTCTCCGCCGCGGGGCTTTCATGGAACGGCTTCGAGCACAACCACCTGTTCCTGAACCGGGCAGGCCAGGGCTTTACCAACGCGGGCTTCATGATGGATGTCGCGCTGGAACAGGACAGCCGGGCCGTGCTGGCGCATGACTTTGATAACGACGGACGCGTAGACATCCTCGTGACGACGCGCAACTCGTTGAACGACGGCAGCAACTACAAACTGCACTTATTAATGAACCGAGCCGACCAGACGGATCGGCACTGGGTCGGTGTCCGACTCACCGGCGCACCGGGCGTCTCCCCGCTGGGCGCTAAAGTAACAGTCACAACCCCGCAAGGCGTCAAGACCAACACCGCCGT
>CBDUNP010000232.1:0-5402 GCA_965368605.1 uncultured bacterium
TAGCCGGGCTTCCAGTTCTCCATGGTGAACCCGATGGGGTCTTTCCCGTCGCCGGAGAGGCTGTCGGCGGGGTCGCCGTGGCAGAGCATGCAGTCTTCGGTCAGCCGGATGGCCCGCATGTAGTGGAGGCTGTTGGTCTCGGTGTCGGTCTGGTAGGCAAACTCTTCGCCGCCGGCTTCCACCTGCTTGGTGAGGTCCTGGAGCATTTTCTCCTCAAATGAACCGGGCGAAGGCTCGTTCTCTTTGTTGCGTGCTTCAAAGGATGTGATCTGGAACGCGATGTTCTCTTTATCTGCTGCTTCCTGCGCCGCGGTCCAGCCGGCGACCACGGGGATCGTGCCGAAGATCTTGGCCTCGTTGTAAGGCTTGCCGGCGGCCTGGGTCTGCTTGAGGTCTTCCAGCAGTGTTGCGATATCAAACGCGCCAAGCTTGTTCAGGTCCCCCGCGTGATTCTTGGCTTCTTCGGCGACCGCGGTGAAGGCGGCCGCCCGATTGACCATCGCGTCCGTAGCAGCTTCTCGGTACTTGCCGACGAAGATGATGTAGTTCACCGCCACCACGCCCAGCAGGATGAACAGGATGACAGTGATCAGCCTGGTGGCCAAACCGAGTGATTTAATCGACTGGATCATGATGGGATTCCTCAGAGTCTGCGGTGATTCGTCCATGCCTGGACCCCGCACGACCCGGGCAAAACCCAAGGGCGTGTGTTCCCCAACGCCCCTGAGCATCGGCCCGTCTTTCACGAGACTTCAACCGATCGCTTGCTCCTTCGCGGTTATCGAAAGTGATGTCGTGAAACAGGTTAGCCATGATGTTTTCGGACATCGGTCGTTCCCCCCACAACGCAAGCGGTATTGGCGGCGGGCGGCCGTCATCACCGGCCACTGCTTGCTGCACACCGTTATTATCTCGCTGCTATCATGCCCCTATGCCCGATCTATGGGAGGAAAAACGCCAGGACCACCTCCGCGCCGCTCAGCCGCTGGCGGTGCGTATGCGCCCGCGGTCGCTGGATGAGTTTGCCGGTCAGGGGCACTTTTTGGGTGAGGGCAAGCTGCTCCGCCGGATGCTCCAAGCCGACCGGCTGACCAGCGTCATCTTCTACGGCCCCCCGGGCACGGGTAAGACCACACTCTCGGAACTCATCGCCGCCTACACCCAGCGCCACTTCGACCGCGCCAACGCCGCCGCCATCGGGGTCAAGGACGTGCGCGACATCCTCCACCACGCACGCAAACGTTTGGAAAACGACGGCCGACGCACGATCTTCTTCCTGGATGAGATCCACCGGTTCAACCGTGCCCAGCAGGACGTGCTGCTGGGCGATGTCGAGCGCGGCGTGATTACGCTCATCGGGGCGACGACGGAGAACCCGTTCTTCGCGATCAATTCTCCGTTAGTCAGCCGGTCGCAGGTCTTCCAGTTCCAGCCGTTGGACCAGGACGCGATCAGCGACCTGATTCACAACGCGCTTGCGGATAAGGAACGCGGCTACGGCGAATTGGAGATCACGATCGACGACGACGCCCTCGAACACTGGGCCACCGCCTGCGACGGCGATGCCCGGCGTGCGTTGACCGCGCTGGAGATCGCGGTGCTGTCGTCGATGCCGAAGGGGGATCACACGCACAGCGAACCATCCTCAGGCGAGGCTGAGGGTTACGGGGCGGATCAAGAAGGCGATTCTGCCGATCCCCGACCCCCGATCCCTGGCTCCCGAATCCACATCACGCTCGCCGTCGCGGAGCAGTCGATCCAGCAGAAGGCCCCGGTCTACGACGGCACGGGCGATGAACACTACGACGCGATCTCGGCGATGATCAAATCCGTCCGTGGCAGCGACCCGGACGCGGCGATCTATTGGCTGGCGAAGATGCTGCACGCGGGGGAAGACCCGATGTACATCGCCCGGCGGGTCGCGATCCTGGCCAGCGAAGATATTGGCAACGCGGACCCGCAGGCGATCCAGGTCGCGGCGGCGGCGTATGATCTGACCCATCGCGTCGGTTTGCCGGAGTGCCAGCTGATCCTGGCGCAGGCGGTGACGTATCTCGCCACCGCGCCCAAGAGCAACGCCGTCACGCTGGCGATCGGCGCGGCGATGAAGGATGTCCGCACCAACCGCACAGTCCCGGTCCCGATGGCGCTACGCGACGGGCACTACGCCGGGGCCAAGCAGCTCGGGCACGGCAACGATTACAAGTACGCCCACGACTCGGACACCGGCTTTGTCGATCAGGACTACCTCGGTGTCGAGGCCAGTTTCTACCAGCCGACCGATCGCGGCTACGAAAAAACCATCCGCAAGTACATGCAGTGGATCGACGCCCAACGCGCCAAACCCAAGATGCGCCCCCGGCCCCCGGAATCGTCCCCCCCGGAATAGCCCCGGAATAGCTCCCCCGCCCCCGGAATAATCTCCCGGCCACGATCAGCCCGACTTCCAGTTTTCAGCTTCGCCTCCCCGGCGTCAGATTGGCGAAAAACCCTCGGTTTCGCCGAAAATACCCTTGGGGGATAGGCTATAATCACCCACTCGTATCCACACCCAGGCCAGGGATTGGCCTACATCGGCCAGGAAGGTCCGCATTATGGTGCTCAGCTCACAAACCCCCCGCGCAGGTTCGTCCCGTCAGTACATGTCCTCCCGGCCTCGCAAGGGGATCAACTGGAAGTGGGTTGCGGGGATCGCATTGGTGCTGGGGATCATGTATCTGGTCTGGGCGGACGACGGCGACAGCACCAACTCGGCGACCGGTCCCGAGACCGCACAGGCCGGGCATCGCCAGGGCCAGGTGACGGGGGGGCATCCGGGGGGACATCCGGGGGGGCAACCCGCCCAGCCCTTGATCGATTCGCCGAAGGCCACCCGCGATCTGCCGCCAAGCAAAGAGTTGGGGGTTGGCTCAACGGCAAAGACGCCCGAGCCTGTGGTCGATACGATCCGCATCGGCGATGTTCAGTCCAAGGCCGACTCCACGCCGCCACCGCAGGCCTATGTCGAAAAGCAAGTCACGCCGGACCCGCCGGCTTACGCTGGTCCGACCTCGGCGCAGGCCGGCTCTCGGCTCTCACGCGGCATGAGCATGATCCGCGAGGGTCGGCTCGTTCAGGGGCGACGTGAACTCAGCCAGCTGCTGTTCGCTGAGAACGCCAACCTCTCCCCGCTGGATGCCCAGACCGTCCGTGACACACTCGCCAGCGTCAACAAGCACCTGGTCTTCTCGGATGAAGTCATCCCGGGCGACCCGATCGCTGAATCGTATCTTGTGCAGAGCGGCGACTACCTCTCGCGCATCGCACCGAAGTACCGCGTGCCTTATCAGTTTCTTGAGCTGATTAATCGCACGCCCGCGGAGCGTTTGCAGGCCGGCAAGCACATCAAAGTCATCAAGGGCCCGTTCCACGCCCGCATCAGCAAGGGCAACTACCGGATGGACATCTTCGTGAATGATCCCGATGGTCAGCCGTTGTACATCCGCAGCTTCACCGTCGGCCTGGGTAAAACGGACTCCACCCCGATGGGCGCGTTCATCGTCGCGTCTAACTCCAAGGTCAAGAACCCGTCCTGGCGCAACCCACGCACCGGCGAGTTCTTCGACAAAGACGACCCGAAGAACCCCATCGGTGAGTACTGGCTTGCCTTGAAGGGCACCGACGCCAACACCGAGTCCGCTAGCGGGTACGGTATCCACGGCACGATCGACCCGACCAGCATCGGACGCCAGGCCTCGATGGGCTGTGTCCGCATGAGCGATGACGACGTCGAGCTGATCTACAACATGCTCGAAGGCGGCCAGAGCACGGTCTTGATTACCTGGTGACCCCCGGCCCCCGGATAGTCTCCCCGGATAGTCCCCCCGGATAGTCCCTTGTAAGCTTTGTTTATCGCCATTTTTGCGGTCCTTGGGAGCCATGGAAGATAACCCAGGTAAGCTGGGGCATCTGTAAGCATCCCCTAGGCGGCACCGCCTGACAGGTCTGGGGATATCAGTGAAAAAATCGGCAGATTTTGCGCCTCGGTGGTTGATTCTCAGCCGGGCCAAGCTATTATGTAACTGCAGACGCGGAGGGGTGAACGGAGGAGGAGAAACCACCGCCCACCAATACTAACCGCAAGCGAGTCTTAGACCCGCCCATGGTTAACATCCGCACACTGCAGCGCCGCCTCTGGAGGGGAATCCGTACGGGGCAGCGTTTACGCACGGACTTCCCTGCCCGTGTGACTTTAGGATTCTGTGATACCCTCTAACCTGTCCTCCCCGGCAGGACTGATCGTATCTCGACTAAGCTTTCTCCCCTCCGTGGTGACCGGGCGCGAGATATCGCCCCGGCCGCCTTTTTTTATGCGCCGACCGAGACGGCAAACGCCTTGGCAACTGTAAATCAAGCCCATTTTATAGTGCCTTGCGAAATGACTTACTCTGTCGTTTCCCGTCACCCCTGAGCAGGCGGGGGCCGAGTGAACGCCAGGCTGGATTCCCGCCTGTGCGGGAATGACGGTAAGTCAACATGCAAAACGCTCTGACTCACGGATGACCGAGCAGCGGGCTTCCGTGGGGTGATGTGTCCCAATCAATAATCGACGCGCCGATTCATCCGGCCCGCGTCATCGCGCCTAACTCATCCCGGATCGAACGCAGCGCCGCCAAGTGTTCCGCCGACCAGCCGGCAGCGGTAGGGGAGGTGGGGGGTATCGGTGCATCCAGGTCATCGCCAAACCCGGCGGTCTGGGATGTCTTCAGCTTCGCCAGCACCCGGTCACGCAGGGCCCAGGCGTCGGCGACGCCCTGCACGACGCCTTGGTTCAAGGCAGGCCCGCCCTTGCCGTCGGGGGCACTCCCGGCCCCGGCCGTTTCTACAAGCAGGTCCGACACACCGAACATCCGCTGCAGCGGGCCCTGGCGCACCTTCACATTCTGCACGTTCTCAAACGTGAACGTCATCTCCCGGATCACCCAGATGCCCCGGCGGATACGCAGGCTCCGGTCCGTCATGACGTACCAGGTCGTGTTGTATTTCAGGTGAAGCGCGATGTAGCCGACCACCCAGAACGCCACGACCAGCAACGCCGTCGGAATAAAAAGAAGCAGGCCGACCCACCACAACGCGATCGTCAGCACGACCCAGCCAATAAAGATCGCGACGCTGACCACCGTCATGCTGATCAGGTATTCAAGCTTCATGTAGCGGAGGTACCCCCGCGTTGGCTTGAAGGCGTCCGGCGTCTCGCCCGCTTCGGTGGGCAGGGTCGGCGGGGTGGCGGGGACGTTGAAGCGGTTGCTCAGGACCTGCCAGACGCCGGAGTACACCCACTCGGCGGCCCGGTCGGTCGCGGTGTCACGCTCGGTCATCGTTCGCCTCCCCGGCGTCGCGCTCTTCACGCAACGCTTTCACAT
>CBDUNP010000233.1:0-5359 GCA_965368605.1 uncultured bacterium
GCGGCTCTATCGGTGACAGGTCCAGCTCAACCGGCACGGCCACCGTCACCGGCTCCAACTCGACCTGGACTAACACCAGCAGCCTGTTCGTCGGCCGCTTCGGCACCGGTACGCTGAACATCGAGGACGGCGGCGCGGTGGAAAACATAAACGCCACTATCGGGAATGGCACCAACATAACCGGCACGGCCACGGTGACCGGTGCCAACTCGACCTGGAACAATACAGTCAACCTGAGAGTCGGCGGCTTCGGCACCGGCACGCTCAACGTCGAAAACGGCGGCGCGGTGCAGAATGTCTTGGGTATCCACGGGAGCGGTTCCGGCTCCACCGGCACGGCCACCGTCACCGGCACCAACTCGACCTGGACTAACACCGATAGCCTCTTCGTCGGCGGCAGCAGCACCGGCGCCGGCGGCACCGGCACGCTGATAACGGACGCGCTCGGCACCGTCTACGTCGGCGACGCGGCCGACGATGCACCGGCGGGCTGGCTGGCCGTCAGCGACAGCCAGTCCAACCCGGCGAACGGCGGCCGGCTGGTAGTTTACGCCGGCGGCACGATCAACCACACGGGCAGCGCGAGCCTCGGCGACAACGCCGGCGAGTTCGGCACGGCCCAAGTCACCGGCGGCGGGGCCACCTGGACCAACACAAGCGCTCTGTTCGTTGGCAACTCCGGCACCGGCACGCTCAACGTCGAAGACGGCGGCGCCGTGCATAATGGCGTGCTGAGTCGGATCGGGGTCAAACCCAGCTCCACCGGCACGGCCACGGTGACCGGTGCCAACTCGACCTGGACCAACACCATCCATCTGTTCGTCGGCGACTTAGGCACCGGCACGCTCAACGTCGAAGACGGCGGCGCCGTGCAAAATGACGTTGGGTTCATCGGCAACTTTTCCGGCTCCACCGGCACGGCCACGGTGACGGGCGCTGGCTCGACCTGGACCAACACGGCGGGGCTCGACGTCGGACGCGATGGCGACGGCTTACTCAACATCTCTTCCGGCGGCGAGGTGAGCAACACGGTCGGTCAGATCGCCCGCAACGCCGGCTCCACCGGCACGGCCACCGTCACCGGGGCCGGCTCGCTCTGGGACAACACCGGCGGCCTCTATGTCGGGGGCAGCGACACGGCCGCCGGCGGCACGGGCACGCTGAACATCCAGACCGGTGGCACGGTTGACGCCACCGGGCCGCTGATTATCTGGGCCGGGGGCACGGTTAACCTCGACGGCGGCACGCTTAACGCCACGTCAATCGACACCGTCAACGGCGGCAGCCTGAACTTCAATACCGGCACCCTCGGCCTGACCGGCAGCGACCTCTCGGTCGATATCGTTGGGCTGTTTGACCGCATCCTTACCGTGGACGCCAACCAGACGTACAACGTCTCTGGTGACGTGAAAGTCGGCGACGTGGAAATCGGCATCCTATTAGAAAATAAACTCACCATTCAGGGCGGTGGCGTGGTGAACAATACGACTGGTCGGATCGGCAACGCCTTGAACTCGCCCGGCTATGTAACCGTGACCGGCAGCGGCTCGCTCTGGGACAACAGCAGCGAGCTATGGGTCGGCAATCTCCACGAAGGCACGCTCAGCATCGAAGACGGCGGCGAGGTGAGAAGTACCGTGGGCCAGATCGGCCGCAACTCAGCTATTCTCGGCGCGGTCGGCGTGTCGGGTGCCGGATCGACCTGGACCAACACCGGCGGCCTCTTTGTCGGCGGCAGTGACACGGCCGCCGCCGGCCCGGGCCAGTTACTCATCCAGACCGGCGGCACGGTCGATGTCGGCGATCTGAAAATCTGGGGCAGCGGTTCCGTGCACATCAACGGCGGCACGCTCGTAGTCAATACCCTTGTCGTTGATTCGCAGACCCCCACAAGCCTGGACTTCGATTCCGGCACGCTGCACTTCAGACAGCAAGACATCTTCTTCACGCCAGGAGCATCAACGACTCTCTCGGCCGGCAAGACATTTATCTCGGATCAGACCGCGACGATTGTCTCCGGCGGCACGCTCGACATCAGTGGCGGGTCATTCATCGGCGACACACTGATCCACACCGCGGGCGGCACGTTCAGCTTCACCGATGGCTCCCTCATCGTGAACACCTTCACCGGCACGCTCGACCAGGACGGCGGCACCCTCGCCCCCGGCGCATCGCCCGGCGTCACGACGATTTCCGCAGACTACAACCTCAACGCGGGCGAGATCGCCATCGAGCTCGGCGGGCTGACCCCCGGAACCCAGCACGACCAGGTCAACGTCACCGGCGCGTTGAACCTGGGCCTCACCAGCGTGCTGGATGTGTCCCTGATCAACGTATTCGCCCCCAGCGACGGCGACAGCTTCGACATCCTCAACTTCGGCTCCATCACCGGAAGCTTCGGCACGATCAATCTGCCTACCCTCGTCGGCGACCTCGACTGGGACACAAGCAACCTGCTTGTAGACGGTACCCTGTCCGTGTTTACCACCGCGACGCTCCCCGGCGACCTGGACGGTGACGGCTTCGTCGGCATCAACGACCTGAACATCGTGCTGGGCAACTGGAATCAGAACGTCCCGCCAGCGAACCCGTTGGCGGACCCGTCGGGTGACGGCTTCGTCGGCATCGACGACCTCAATGCCGTCCTGGGCAATTGGAACGCAGGGGCACCGCCTACTTCCCATGCGAACATCCCCGAGCCGGGCGTGGCCTTGATATTGGCAGTCGGGGCGTTGGGGTTGGCCGGCAGGCGGCGTTAAAACCGGCCCGCAAGGGCTTAAAGCGGTGATATTTGACATTTCCGCCCCCCGGCGGTGTAATACCCGACTCGAAACAGCAGGGCCGTGCGGCTCTGCACTTCCTGGCACCCGCTGAGCCGTAGTCACGGCCGAGCCCCAAGAGGCGTCCCGCCAACACGGGATGATTTAAGTTATGGCCAACTACACCGGCCCCAAAGTCAAGCTCTCCCGTCGTGTCGGCGTCCCCATCGCTGACATCCCCAAGCACACCGCCAAGCGTCAGCTCAACCCGCCGGGCATGCACGGCTTCCGTGGGCGTCGCCTGCGTGACTACGGCATCCGCCTGAACGAGAAGCAGAAGCTGCGCTACCATTACAACGTTCTGGAGCGTCAGTTCCGCGGCTACATGCAGAAGGCGTCGACGACCAAGGGCAACACCGGTCAGGTGCTGATGCAACTGCTGGAGCAGCGGCTGGACAACGTGATCCGCCGTATGGGCTGGGCACGTACCATCTGGGCCGCACGCCAGCTCGTGAGCCACGGCCACATTCTGATCAACGGTCGGAAGACCGACATCCCGTCGTACCGCGTCAAGATCGGCGACGAGATCACCCTCAAGCCCGGTATCCAGAAGGTCGTCCGCGAGAACATGGAAACCATGCCCGGCCACAACGTCCCCGGCTGGCTGATGTTCGACCCCTCGACCCTGACCGCCAAGGTCACCGCCGACCCGACCCCCGACGAGATCCCCTTCGACGTCAACATGAACCTGATCGTCGAATTCTACCGCTAATTAAGCGGCCTAAACCAGACCCCTCAAAGCCCACGTTCGTCGAACGTGGGCTTTTTTACTACACTTTTAAGCTCATTCAACACATACACAGGAGCACCCCCCATGGGCCTGATGGACGGAAAAAAAGGCATCGTTTTCGGGATCGCCAACGACCGCAGTTACGCGACCTATATCACCAAGAGCCTGATCGAGCACGGGGCGACCTGCGGGTTCACGCACCTGCCGGACCCCAAGGGCAAGATGGAACGGCGCTGCCGGATGGCGGTCGAGGAGCTGGGGGTGAAAGACCCCTGGCTGGTGCCTTGCGATGCGTCGAAGGATGAGGACCTGGACGCGGTCTTTGAGAAGATCGCTGCGGACTTCGGCGAGATCGATTTCATCGTCCACTCGATCGCGTTTGCGGATCGGGAGTTCCTGAAGATCGGCAACTTTCACACGACCACACGGGATGCCTGGACCCAGGCGCTGGACATCAGCGCGTACACGCTGCTGGCGATGGGGCAGCGGGCGGCGAAGGTCATGCCCAACGGCGGGTCGATGCTGGCGATGAGCTACTACGGCGGCGAGAAGGTCGTCCCGGGCTACAACGTCATGGGGGTCGCCAAGGCTGCGTTGGAACACACCGCCAAATACCTGGCCTTCGACCTTGGCGAGAAGAACATCCGTGTGAACACGATCTCCGGCGGCCCGCTGCGGACCCTGGCGGCCTCGGCGGTCGGCGGGATCAGCGATATGTTCGAGCATCAGGAACGTAAAGCCGCTATGAAGCGGAACATAACGGGCGAAGAGGTCGGCGGGACCGCGGTCTATCTGCTCAGCGAGCTGTCCAGCGGCGTGACCGGCGAAAACATCCACGTGGACGCAGGTTTTAGTATCGTCGGCCTCTAAACCGATAGCACAGGTAGGCTCAGGCTGCGCTCGGCATCCCCGGATGGACGCCGACGCCGGGCCCGCGTCGACACGATGTCTACGCCTACCCGCTATCCGCACGGAGGCTTACCGATGCCTATCCGGTTTCGTTGTCAAGACTGTAGTTCTCGCGTCAAGGTTCCGGAGGGTACTCAGGGCAAGCAGGTCAAGTGCCCGCGCTGTGGCCGAATCCAGTCCGTGCCCAGCAGTTCGGAGAGCGTTGGGAAGAGTGGCCTGACGGTCCACACGCTCGTCGGCTCGATGCACAAGGCCCCGAAGCGCAAAGAAGCCTTGGTGAACTCGCCGGCCACGGCTAACGGCGACAGCGATCGGTTTGATGTCTATGACGCGACCGAATCCGGCGGGCCTGATGATTCCGGGGGCGGGGGTGGGGTGCCCGGTGGGCTGAATATTCCCGCCGAGGCTGCTAACGAAAATGACGAATCGGATCACGGCAGCGCCAGCACCCGAAACCCCGGCGACTCGGGACACCACAATTATCGCGGCAACCAAACGATGTCGCGTAAGAAACGCCGCCGTCTTGAAGCCAAGGCCGCCCGCGCCCGCCGCGACGCCGAGCGGGCCAGGAGCCAGCAGTCGCGCATCGACGAGTCGCGCAAGCAGGTCGAAGACATCTTCGCCGGTTCAAAATACGATACGCAATCAGACACGGTCGAACAGTCTGCTCCTGTTCCCGCTCCGGCTCTCACTCCCACTCCCGCCCCCGTAAAGCGGCCTGAAACCCAGGCCAGTACGCAGCCCGAGGCGATCGCGTTGGCGGGCAGCGAAACGTTGGATGAGCAGATCGATGCGGTGATCCAGCAGGCTCCCATGGCAGATGTGCCTGTGGACTACGCCGAGACACGCCCGCAGGCGGCGGCCCCCGAGGCCCAGCCTCAGCAGGCGTCGGGGTGGACGC
>CBDUNP010000234.1:0-5310 GCA_965368605.1 uncultured bacterium
CCGCCCGGCGTCACCCCCCGGCATGTTACCCGGCTGTTAGCTGGGCGTGTTCAGGGAAGCACCCGCCGGCCCAGGATGGGCATCGCAGGCATGGAGGCAATGAGATGAACCACCGCATCGACCCGCCAAACCTTACGAATTTTTGGAAGCTACAGGCTCCATGAGACAGATAGACCCACGCTTTACCCAGGAGGCCGGCCCGGCTGTCTTCAGCGGGAGCGAGTTGCTGGTTAAGGGGGCCCTTGAAACCGAAGGGGGCGTCCACCTGCTGACCGGGTACCCCGGCTCGCCGATCGCCGCGTTCTTCGACACGCTCGAAGCACTCGGCCCGTTGTTGGATAGCCACGGGGTGGTTGCCAAGCAGGCGAACAACGAAGCGCTGTCCGTCGCGATGGTGAACGGCGCGCAGATGGCGGGCTGCCGGGCGATGACCGCATTCAAGAGTGTCGGCGTGCATGTCGCGTCCGATGCGCTGGCGCTGGGGGTGCTCGCCGGGACGCGCGGGGACTCCGGCGGCTTAATTGTTCTGGGGGACGACCCCTGGTCGGACTCGACACAGGTGCCTGCCGACTCACGCTACATCGCGGAACACATCCGCCTGCCGGTGATCGAGCCCTCGACGCCGCAGCAGGTGAAGGACTGGGTGGACCTGGGGTTCAAGCTCGGGAAGGCCGGGGGGATATACATCGGGTACATGATGACGGTCGCCAACGCCGACGGCGGCGGGACGGTCGAGTGTGCGCCGAATCAATTCCCCGAGGTCAATGAACGCCAGAAGGTCACGCTCAGCTACGAGAAAGACATCGAGCCGAACCTGGATCAGACGGTGCTGCTGCCGCCGCGTACGCACACACGAGAGGCGGCGCTGGCCGGGCAGTTCGACCGGCTGAAGGTTGCGGCACGCAAGCTGGGGATCAACGAGATCGAGCACCGCCCGCAGAAGGGGCTGGTTGTGCCGATGGGCTTTATCGCCGCGGGCACAGCTGCGGCATACCTGGATCATGCACTCGACGAGCTTGGGCTGACCGGGCGGTTCCCGATTCTTAAGCTGGGGATGACGTACCCGGTCGATGAACAGATCGTCACGGAGTTTGCTCAGCAGTGCGATCAGGTGATCGTGATCGAGGAGAGGCGTGCGTTTGTCGAGCGGCAGGTGATCGAGATCCTCAGCCCATTGAAACAGGCCGGGGTGATTAAGGCCGACATCTACGGCAAGGCGTTCCCGAACGGTCACCAAGGCATCCCCGAGACGCGCGGATTGAACCCGTCGGTGCTGATTCAGCGGCTGATCCCGCTGATCAAAGACCACGCGACGCTGCCGATCGAATTGACCAACGGGCACCTGGCCGATCATCTGGAACTGCTTGAGAGCACGGGCCAGTATGAGGTAAGTATCCCGCAGCGGACGCCGACGTTCTGCCCGGGCTGCCCGCACCGCGACTCGTCGAGCGTGTTGCTTGAGCTTCGCAAAGACCTGCTTGATCCAAAGTACATGCTCCGCCATCACAAGCGCAAGCCCGTGGACATGGTCGCGCACGGGGACACCGGCTGCTACACGATGCTGATGTTCGAGCCGACCAAGCCGCTGATGCACAACTACTCGGGCATGGGGCTGGGCGGCGGGACCGGCGCGGGCATCGATCCGTTTATCGATAACAAGCAGATCGTCTTCATGGGCGATGGCACGTTCTACCACTCCGGGCAGGTCGCGATCAGCCAGTCGATCTACAACGGGCAGGACCTGACGTACATCATCCTGGACAACAAGACGACCGCGATGACCGGGCATCAGGGGCACGCGGGGATCGAGTTTGACCTGACCGGCAAGCCGATGAACCCGCTGGATATCGAGCGCATCGTCACCGGGCTGGTGCCGAAGAATCTTAAGAAAGACGTGCAGGTGGTTCGGCTGAACCCCGCAGACCGCGACCGATACCGCAAGCTGTTGGAGCAGACAATCCTGGCTGACGGGGTCAAGGTCGTGATCGCGGATAAGGAATGCGGGATCACGTTCCACCGCCGGGCACGGTCGGCCGAGCGTGGTCAGCTCAAGCAACACGGGTTCCTGCCGAAAAAGACGTTCATGAACGTCGCGACGGAGGTCTGCGAGTTCTGCCTGGAGTGCACGAACCAGACCGGCTGCCCGGGCCTGAAGATGACCGGCAGCGACTACGGCCCGAAGGTGCAGACGGACCTTTCCTGGTGCGTCAACGACGGGGCCTGCGAACGTATCCACGCCTGTCCTTCGTTTGAAGAAGTCACGGTCACACGCAAGCAGCCCAAGCGCATGGGCGATGAGCACGTCGCGTTGGATGACCTGCCCGACCCTGAACGCCCGATCCACGCGGATCAGGAAACCTGGCGGGCGCACTTCTGCGGCGTCGGCGGGATGGGCATCGGCACGGCGACGTCGATCCTGGTCAAGGCCGGCCACGAGATGGGCTATCAGGTCCGCTACCTCGATAAGAAGGGGCTGGCGATCCGTAACGGCGGGGTGTTCTCGCAACTGGTCTACTCAAGGCCTCGTCCAAACGGCGAACCCGTCCCCACGACCGCGCAGATCCCTTACGGCACGGCAGACCTGCTGGTCGGGATCGACCTGCTGGAAGCCGCACGATCCATCGATCCGAAGCTGCCGTACCGCGTCGCGTCGCCCAAACGCACCGCCGCGGTCGTCAACACCGCCAAGACACCGACGATCCTGTCGCTGATGGGACGCGATGACTTCGACATCGATGAACTGCAAAAAACGATCAGGAAGTACACGCTCGACGACCGTTACACCGGGTTTAATGTCGGCGATCTCTGCGAGCGTATCCTCGACACCAAGCTGTACGCCAACATCATGATGCTGGGGATCGCCTTCCAGAAGGGCTACCTCCCGCTGACCCGCGAGGTGATCGAGAACGCGATCATCGACGTGACCCGAGGCGAGAAGGAACGCAACCTCCGCGCGTTTAAGATCGGCCGGAAGATCGCGGTTCGGCCGGACCTGTTCGTGGTTGAACCTCAGCACGAGTATGAGACCTCCCGCCAGGCGCTGCGGCGTAAGATAAACACCCTCGCCGCCTGGTACGGCACCGAATGGGTCGGCCGGGTGATCGACCGGAACAAGGGCGAACGCATCGCCCGGCAGTTCCGTGTCCTGATGCGTCAGACCTTCCGTTCCACACGCGGCATGCATGTTGAAGACGAATTGATGCGTGACGTAATCGTCCGCGCCTTCGACTGCGTCCTCTGGGGTGGGATCAGCTACGCCCGGCAGTACTGCGACCGTCTGGTTGAGGTCTTCCAGAAGGATGACCCGGCACAGGGCTACCAGGTCACCCGTGCGGTGGTCTGGAACCTCGCCAAGGTCATGCTCATCAAGGACGAGGTCTACGTCTCCGCTTTGCTGACCAGCCCCGAGAAGTACCGGCGAGACCGCAAGCGGTTCAACGTCAACCCCGAGCGCGGCGACAAGATCACCTACCGCCACCACAACCGCCCGGAGTTTGATGTCTTTGGCCGACGTATCCGCTTCGAGTGGAAGGCACGCGACTGGCAACTACGCATCATGTCGTCCGGGGCGATCCTGCGGAAGCTCCTGCCCGGCTGGCACACGCGCGAGCGGCAGTTCCGCGACTGGTACATGGAGTTGGTCGATCGGATCGAATGGAACGGGACACGGGACTATCAACGCTGGGTTGCAATCCTGTCCGTGCCTGGAAATGTTACCGGTTACCGTGAGGTTCGCTATCCCAAGCAGGAGGCCGCCATGCGTCAGGCCGAGAAACTGCTTGCCATGGACCCCGACAGCTTCGAGCCGTCCGCGGTGAAGCCGGTGCCTGAAGACGATTCCCTGGTCAGCCTGCCGGTCGTCCAGCACGCCGGGGTCTGAGCCTCTTCATTGTGTCATGTTCGATATGCAGTCTATCGAGGTTGATAGATCGGGTATCGTACTTCCACCTCTCACGCCGCCTTGTGACCGGTCCCGCCGCTGCAGACGTGGGCGAGTTTGTTAAGCCCGTTGTAGGCCGCGATCTTGTAGGCCTCGGCGAGGGTGGGGAAGTTAAAGACCGTGTCAATGAAGAACTCGGCCTTGCCTTCCAATGCCATCACGGTCTGCCCGATGTGGATCAGCTCGGTCGCGCCGGTGCCGATGGCGTGGACGCCAAGGATTTTGTGCGTGTCCTGGTGGATCAGGATCTTGAGCATGCCGGTGTCGTCGCCGAGTAGTCGGCCGCGTGCCAGCTCTTTGTAAGACGCGACGCCCGCTTCGTAGGGGACGGCTTCTTCGGTGAGTTGTTCTTCGGTCTTGCCGACCATCGAGATCTCAGGCACGGAGTAGATGCCGAAGGGGAAGAGCTTGTTGAAGCCTTTGGTGTCGACCCCGAAGGCGTGGCACATGGCCCGGCGTCCCTGCTCCATACTAGTGCTGGCCAGCGCGGGGAATCCGATGACGTCGCCGGCGGCGTAGATGTGTTCGGCCGAGGTCTGGTAGTTCTCGTTGACCTTCAGCCGTCCACGATCGTCGAACTCGATCCCGGCGTTATCCAATCCGAGCTCACCGCACACGCCCTGTCGGCCTACCGCATACAGCAGCGTCTGCGCCTGAAGGCGTTTGCCGGATTCAAGCGTGGCTTGGACGAGATTGTCTCCTGAGTCGGTCGTGACTTCCTCGATGCCCTCGACCTTTTCGCCCATGCGCAGGGTGATCCCGTTGTTGCGCATGAAGTACTGGAAAGCCTCGTTGATCTCGGTATCCAGGAAGCCCAACACGTGGTGCCTGCCCTCGACGAGTGTGACGCGCACGCCCAGGGTCGCCATGATGCAGGCGTATTCGCAGCCGATGACACCGCCGCCGACCACGATGATCGACTTTGGTAGCCCCTTGAGTTTCAGCAGCTGGTCGGAGCAGAACACGGTTTTGTCGTTGAAGGGGATGTGGTCGGGTTTCGCCGGGCGTGTGCCGACACCGACCAGGAACTTGTCGCCGGTGATCATCTCGGCCTCGTCATCGCGGACAACCTGCAGCAGGTTCGGTCCCTCGAAGTGAGCGGTGCCCCAGATCAGGTCGATCCCGTTGCGGTCGAACTGGTCTGCGATGGTCTCCCATTCGTGACGGATGACCTGCTGGCTGACCGCGACCAGGTCTGCGATGGTGACTTGTTTCTTGACTTTGTAGGACTGCCCGAGCAGCCCGCGTTTGCCGGCCCCGGTCAGGTGCAACGCCGCTTCACGCAGAGCCTTGGACGGGATGGTCCCGGTGTTGACCTGGGCGCCGCCGAGGACCTGGTTGCGTTCGATGATAGCGACACGCTTGCCGAG